>JAYUVA010000785.1:0-4675 GCA_043754375.1 Candidatus Kuenenia sp.
ATCGTGCTGTTTGTTCTGGTCGCGCACGGTCTGGGAACTTTTGCAAATCCATCACTGGCGCTGGCGTCGCCTTATGCCGGAATGATTGATGTGCTGGACCCGCTGAGTCAGGATCAACTCGGTCCGATTGTCGTGTCGGCTTTGCCCACGGTCGCCACATTGCTCGCCGTGTCTCTGATCCTGTCGGCCGTCACGATTACGCAATTACGCCGCTGGAACCCGTCTAAAGAATTGCATCAGTCTGTCGCGGAATCGATCCCGACGACTACCAATGCTGAAATGGGCACTCAGGCAGCAGACAATGAAACTGCAGGGTTTGTCATGCCGTCCAAAGGCCGCGTCCATCGCGTCGTCTGGGACAGCCCGATTATTTGGCGTGAGATGCGAACCCGCGCGTACGGACGTCGGATGATTTGGATCAAACTGGCCTATCTGACGCTTGCGCTGCTGATTGCTGGTTCTGCGATTCTGACGTCGTCTCGAGACAATAGCCTGATCCTTGGGATGGTGACCGCACCGGCCTTTGCGTTTCTCGGCATCGGAATCCTGAGCCTGCTGCTGACAAACGCTCAGGCGGTGACTTCCATCACTAACGAACGTGACGGCGGGACGCTCGAGATTCTGCTCGTCACCGACCTGCGGCCCCACGAATTTATCCTCGGCAAAATCGGCGGCGCGCTGTGGAATGCCCGCGAAATGATTCTGATGCCGTTGTTGATGATCACGGGCATGGCGCTCCTGGGCCGCGTGCCGACATTAACGCTCGAAAATATGCTCTATCTGACTATCGCGTTTCTGGTGTTGAATATTTTCGCGGTGACACTTGGGATCCATGCCGGGCTGACGTACCAGAATTCCCGGACCGCCATCGGGCACAGTCTGGGCACCATGTTCTTCCTGTTCATCGGGATCTTTATCTTCATGCTGCTGCTGGTGGAAGCGCGGTCTTCGTTCGCAATTCAACTGCAGAGCTTCATCCTGTTCATCGGCTTCGGAAGCCTGGGACTGTATTCGTCACTGACATACCGGAATCCGTCCGGTGCCCTGACACTGGCATCGATCATTTTGCCGTTTCTGACGTTCTACGCGATCACCGCTTTCCTGCTGGACGGCAATCTGAGCGTCTGTTTCTGGATCTGCGTGGCCTACGGTTTCGCTGCCTTCGCAATGATGATTCCCGCCATGAACGACTTCGACATCGCCCTTGGCCGCAACGCGGGCGAATAGGATTCCCTGCATTCCGAATGTGCTCGTCTGGTCGATGCCTTGAATACACAAGGCGAGCGGCTGGGCGGCAGCCCTCCGTGTCGGCCACACGATCGCATCAGCGGTCAAACAGCACAGCCGACAAACCCAGGAATCGCAATGTTCACCACGGAGAACAACGCACTACCGCAACTCGGCGTGCATCGCTTTTTTCGCTTGCTTCTTGCGAGGAAATCTTATCAATCTGTGACAGCAGTCACGACGCCCAGGACGTCATTTCGGTCGGCCCAGCCATTGATTTTTCCGATGTTGTTGCCAATCAGGAAAGCATCATCCCCAAGTTCTTTCACAATATGAAGGATGTAGTTTCCTTTCCATCGAATAAACACGACGTCATCAAGTTTGACCCCATCCGGAGTAATCGGGGAAATCGTTACCAACTGGCCGCTTTCAATTCGGCCACGCATCGAACCGCCCATAGGGCGAACCTTTGCAGTTTTTCCGGACTTCAAGGCATTGATTGCGTCTTTGACCCAACTCACAGAATCTCACTTTGAATTCCAAGCGAACTTGAATGCTCATCCCACCAGTTGCCGGGAGTAAAGCTCATATCAGGGATTTTATCCGGGTCAGAGTTAATTTTTATCACGGCATTGGGTCTACCGCAAGCATGGTGTGGTGACACCTTGATAAAACGCAAATCGGCCAGTTGCGAGGTCCATGTCCCAGCGCTTCGCCCGCAACCCATCGGCGAAGTCGCACATCAGTCCGGCGTGGTTTATCACGAATGAACACATGCTGCAGAAAAATTGATGGCGGAAATATGAATCGCAGAACGACCTCCACTCGTGGTCTGAGTTTTTCTGCCACCCATTTTTCTGCCGGACCTGACTTTTGCAAACAGACGTCTGAAAAAATCGTCGCGCGAGAACAAGAAATCAACGGTGAGTCGTACGGATGTCACGGATGAGCGACCGTTTGCTTATCTGTGAAATCCGCGAAATTCGTGGTCAAGGACTCTTACACGTGCTTTCGTGAATTATTGCAGATCGGCGTCGGTTAGTGTTCTCTGCGTTTGCCGCTTATACCTCACGCGGTTAAGGATGGCACACTCGTTTAACCGCGTGGGCAACGCCCCGCGCTTTGTATTTCAAATCTCAAATACGAAATCTCAAATAGAACAATCGCGGCCCGCTGGGCACGCGGTTAAACGAGTCAATGCCAACCGTGTGTGGTATAGCGTTGCGGGCGAAGTCAGCGAAGGGATTGATCATTGTGCTGCCGGGTTTCGCCTGCTATTTTCAGCAGATCGATCGTTGGTTGAATGCTTTCCAGAACTACGACGAGTCTTGATGATCTGCCCGCCTGCCTGAATTCCTACCTCGAAACTCGGAAACGTCACTCATGCAGTTGCACATGCGGGTTTTCTGTCGATGCCACTTGATGGCAATTGTGATGTGCGGAAGCCATGTCGCCCATGCCGAAGAGTTGCTTCCGGCCGATACTGAAATCTCCAATGCCATCGATCATTACGTTCAGCAGCATCTGGTGACATCCGGAGTTGCAGCCGTTGAGCCCGCCGACGATTTGACGCTGTTGCGGCGTACATCTCTGGATCTTGCCGGGCGTGTGCCCACGTCGGTGGAACGAGACTGGTTCATGAATCAACCGCCGTCCGATTGTCGGCGTCTGCTTGTCGATCGACTGATGGAATCACCGGATTTCGAGTTTCATCAACGCAACTGGCTGGATGAAACACTGCTCCCTAACCAGCCGTACAATGATGAGTTTCGCAATTATCTGCTGACTGCAGTGCAGGGGCGACGTTCCTGGGATACCGTCTTTCGTGAAATCATGAAGGCTGCGGTCTCGGAAGGCCCGGAGAAGGGTGCCGGACAATTTCTTAAGAGTCGTGTGCGTGAACTGGATGACCTGACCAACGATACGGCAATTCTGTTTTTCGGTGTGAACATCAGTTGCGCCAAATGTCATGATCATCCGTTGGTGACTGACTGGAAGCAGGACCACTTTTATGGCATGCAGGCGTTCTTTCAGAGGACGTACCAAACGCGGAAAACAAGCTCCCTGGCCGAACGTCCGTTTGGCGAAGTCAAGTTTGCAAACGTCGGCGGCGAGAGCAAAACAGCAGCGTTCATGTTTTTGACCGGCGAAGTTGTGCCTGATCGAACACCGCAGATGGCGGACGAAGAACGAAAGCAGCTTGAGGAGCGAGTCCGAAAACTGGAACACGACGATGCAGAAGCAGAGATCCTGGTCCCCGAATTTCGGCCACGCGATGAGCTGGTGGACCTGGCGTTACACGACACAAAAGAGCGGTTTTTCGCCAGAAATATAGTCAATCGTGTCTGGGCTCGATTACTGGGGACTGGACTGGTCAATCCTCCCGATCAAATGCACAGCGGAAATGCGCCGAGCCACCCGCAACTCCTGGAATGGCTCACGCGCGACATGGTCTCGCATGGCTACGATCTGCGACGATTGATTCAGGGCATTGTGTTGAGTGAAGCTTATGGGCGATCAACCGTCTGGACATCGGAATCAGAGCCGCCGGCCGCCAGCACTTTCGCGTTGGCGCAAACACGTCCTCTGACGCCACGGCAACTGGGAGCCTCGCTGCATCTCGTGATCGGCAACCCGGAACTGTGGCCGGCAATTGAGAATACTGAAGCATGGACGAAGCGACGAACAGACCTTGAGAACCTGGCGAATGGCTGGGTGCGTGAGTTTGAGCAACCGGCAGAGAATTTTCAGATTGCCGTCGATGAGGCGCTGTTCTTCAGTAACAGCGGTCAGGTTCAGGATGATCTTCTGCGGGATTCGGATGACCGGCTGCTGGGCCAATTGAAGAAGATTGAAGATCAGTCCCAGGGAATTGAAAAGCTCTGGCTGGCGGTTCTGAATCGTTTGCCACATCCCGACGAGATTGCTTCAGCGACAGCCTGGCTGGATCGCATCCCGGATAAGAAAGACGAATCAAGAAAACAACTTCTTTGGGCAATCCTCGCAGGCTCTGAATTTCGGTTTAATCATTGAACAAGGTTCCTCACATGTCCCGAATCTCGTCATCCGGCATCTGTATTCCCGCGCACCACGCGGTGTCTCGTCGAGGCTTTCTGTCAGATGGGGCGATCCGTGCTGCCGGCGCTGTCACCGTCGCCGGATGTTTCGCCTCCGACATGGGGCAAATTCATGCACTGCGGTCCGAAGAGGTCGCCGGAGAACTCAGGAAACAGGACAAGCGAGTCATCCTGTTATGGCTGGCTGGGGGTGCCAGTCAGTTTGAAACGTGGGATCCCAAGCCCGGCGCGAAAACCGGCGGACCATTTCGTGCCATTCAGACGAACGCGACCGGAGTCCACATCAGCGAACTGCTTCCCGAACTGGCTCAACGGATGCAGCATACGGCAATTATCCGATCTCTGAACACAAAAATCGCCGATCATGGCCG
>JAYUVA010000786.1:0-2780 GCA_043754375.1 Candidatus Kuenenia sp.
AACGAAATTGTAGAGCTGACTCTGTTCCTGTTCGTTCGGATATCGATCCGGCGAAGTCAGGACAAGGCACGCACGATCTTCGGGCACCACGAGCAGCGCGTCTCGCTCGACGTGAGGAAAGAGCTGGCTCAGCGTTCGATAAAGTCCCAGTTTGCCATTCACTGTCGTGCTGTACGAATCGGACGCAGATCCGTCTTCACCTGGCAGCCACCAAAACTGCAGGATTACAAGCAACGCGGCCGTCAGACCCCAGAAGGTGTCAGACTGCAGCAATCGGCGCTTCTTCTTCATGGAAGGCTCCCTGAAAACTGGTCAGACACAATGCAAACATTTCCGGTGTCGGATTTCGTCGTCCGAAGTACACAAGTTCAAACTGAATTGCGGTCGTCAGATATCCTTCACGTTTGTCCGTGCGTCGCCAGACGGAACGCACGTAATCGCGGTTTGTGAGGCCTTTGCGATACCGGATCAGCCCGGCACGTTCAATCCAGCTCATACTGCCCAGCAGCAGTTCGCGAATCGCCGCGCGGTAGTTTCCTGTCGATGCAAACTGAATCGCGCGGGATTCGTAGGTCGAAGCCGCTAGTTCACCCGGCGGCGTGGTGACATCGGAGAGTATGTCTTCTGAATCGGACAACAGACCATCTCGATTCCGTTTCTTTGCGTCAATCGATTTCACAATCATCGCGGCGATGACGATCAGCACCATCACAATGACAACAATGACAGCGATGACAAACACATTTGCCAATCCACCCAGACCGAGATTCCAGTCCCAGCTGCCCGCTGGTGAACTGACGGGTTGCACCGGTGCTCTCGCAGGTCCGGGGCCACTGAATCCGCTGAAAAGCCAGCGAAAAAAATTTCCGATCGCGCCGAAGACGTCACCGATCCTGTCGCCCATCCATTGCAGCGCGCTGCCCAGAAAGCCTTTATCCACGTCGCTCTCCGGCAACTTTTCGAGTACCGTGCGTCGTACAGACCGAAATTCATTGCTGTTCATGACCTGTTCACCGACCTGATCAATCTGCGAACCGTCCATCGGTGCGGATTGCACGGTGGCGGCGCACACTGAAGTCGTGCCCGACAGCAACATCGCCAGAACGGTCATCAGACTCCACCCGCTGTTGAAGCTCCCTCGTTTCATACGGCAAGCTCCTCAAGTCGTGCGGCCTCGGCGCGAAACTGCAGCTGCAGGTCCCAGCATTCGTTCCGGATTCGCTGATCAAGATAGCAGAAAAACCACGCCAACCGAATTACGGGATACGGCAGCCAGATGGTCAACTGGATCGCCGTCAGTACTTTTGGGTCGTCATAAAGCAATTGAGAAAACACATCTCCGGTGCTGCGAGAACTGTCAAACGCAATTTTGAAAAAGATTGGCACGTTAAAAAGCGAGGTCGACAGGAAGTCCATTATCAGAAACAGCCCGAACGACAGCAATGCCCAGAATACCATCAGTCCCATCAATCGACCCAGGTTGCGACTGTAGCCGCCGCCACCTGCCAACCAACTGAGTCGCTTGGTGACGCTGTTGACAGGCGCCTGTTCCAGCAACAAAACCTCCGGCATATGCCCGGCGTACGATGTCACAAAAATCGAGGGAAACAAAAAACAGAATCCGGTAATGGCCTGCATGAATCGCATCACAAAACTTAACACGAACCAGGCCCAAAAACGCTTTCGCCACGCTTTCAATGACGCTCGCACAGAAATCGGAACGCCAAATACCTGCGGTCCGATACAGGCGACCAACAATGAGCTGAACACGGAACTGAAAAACAGGAAGATCACGATTGACCATAACAGCATCCCCGCCGCTACGGAAGCAAGCAGCCAGACCAGAACGCACGACGGCACCGCGCAGATCAGCCACAATCGAAACAAAGGTCCGGAAAACTCCCGCGCAAACACGAATGCCAGGTCCAGACACCCGCCCATGGAACGACGTTCGACAGTGACGATACATTCTTCAACCTTCATCTGCGGAACCTCTTCGTCCGGCAAACGTCAGGTAGGAAATTACCAGCAGCCACAGGCAGGAACCGACCACATACTTGATGCTCGCGGGAATTGGTAACGGCGAAAAGTAACCTTCCAGCATCGCCGCAATGGCCAGCATTGCGCCTGCCCCGAGCGCCAGTTTTAACGACTCCAGGCCATGGTGTCGCAATGCATCCATGCGAGTACGTTGCCCTGGAAACAGGATTCCGTGCGCCAGCACAAAGCCCCCCCCGCCGGAAATCACGATCGCCGTGAGTTCAAATGCCCCGTGCGAAATGACAAAGCTGAAAAAGTTATCTGTCGTTGGAGGTCCGGCAGACAGGATGTACCCGGTGACCATGCCGATGGAAATTCCATTCGACAGCAGAATGAAGCAGGTCCCCAGGCCGATAAAGGCTCCTAGCGCGTACGCCTGAAACGCAATCCCGGTGTTGTTCTTAACGTAGAAACCTGCCATCGCCGATCTCTGCCCGGCGTATTCGGCATTCACGCCGGTATAGAGTTCCTCGCCAAAGTTCTGGCTCGCCGCCTCCAGCGATTCTTTTCCCGCAATCATTTCTGCAACGTCTGGCCGCTGCCAACCGACCAGTGTTGATACCAGAAACGGAATCAGAAACAGCGCCAGGGCAAGAGAGAAGGCTCCAATCCGACGACGAAATGTCCTTGGAAAATCATAGGCAAAAAAATCCCAGATCACCGACAGCGACCGCGGTGCCGATCGGTACAACGCATTGTGTCCCTGGGCCACCAGATCATTCAGGTACTGTTCGAGTCGT
>JAYUVA010000787.1:0-4003 GCA_043754375.1 Candidatus Kuenenia sp.
GTGCAAATTCTACCGGAGAAGCATTGCGGAACGCGGTTCGTTTTGTGGTTGAAGAACAGAACGGCTTGATTCTGCAAGTTCTACCGGGGAGTGGCTCGGCATTTGCATAAGCAGTGACTATCGATGTGGACTGCCAGCAAACGGATGCGGAGCGTTGAGCAAATTGATGCACGCATAAGCGTAAACAATCAGATACGCCGGTTTCGGCGGCATAGGAAATGCGCGGGAGGATAGTTATGGTCAGCACAACTCCAATGGTTGAGACGAAGGGCAAAACGTATCAAAACACTGCAGCACAATCCCTCTTGTCGGGGTTGCCGCGTCGGATCGGTGTTGGTCAGGGTGCGCCGCATTTTGTTGCGGGGTCGCTCCGCGTCTGGCAATCGGATACCGAGCGGAATGAAGCGTTGCTGCAGCGTTCGATTCTTGGCGAGAGCGTTGCATGCCTGGCAAAAGCGTTTTCGCTGAGCAAGACTGCGGTGCATGGTGCGTTGTTGGAAGCCCGCGTCAAGCGACTGACGGAAGCTAACGTCGATTACATTGACAGTGAAGAGTTCCGTCAGCGAAATGCGGAGGGTCTCATCTGTGGCCCGGCGCCGGAGGTCGATGAATCGACGGTCAGTCGCATTCCGACTGGTCTGCCCGCATATCTTGGTGAACTGTATCGGGTGCCTCTTCTTAAAAAATCGCAGGAGCAGTATTATTTTCGCCGGATGAACTTTCGTAAGTTTCAGTTTTCGTTGTTGCGGAATGAGTTGGACGTGGAGAAACCGTCTGCACGCATGGTGTCCCGACTGGAAGCATTGCTGGTGGATATCACTGAAGTGAAAAATCTGTTAATCCGGTCCAATTTGCGATTGGTGGTCTCTATTGCCAAGCGGTATCTCAAAGCAAATTCGGGTTTTTTCGAGCTTGTGAGCGACGGTAATATTTCACTGATCCGGGCGGTTGAAAAATTTGACTATGCTCGCGGATACAAGTTCTCGACATATGCCTCATGGGCCATTTTGAAGAATTTCGCTCGATCGGTGCCTGCGGAAAATCAGCGACTGGACCGATTCCGGACTGGCAATGACGAAGTGTTCGCGCAGTCGTCAGAGCAGAAGGGTTCATTCTTTATCGACGAGTATATGAATATGACGCAGCGCGCGGTGATCCGCGAGTTGATGCAGGAACTGGATGTGCGTGAACAAAAAGTGATCGCCTGCCGGTTTGGCTTGAGTGAAGGGGAAGAGCCGGAAACGCTCGAACAGGTGGGCAGCCGTTTGGGTGTGACAAAGGAGCGAGTGCGTCAGATTGAAGTGCGCACTTTGGAAAAACTGCGCCGGATCGCAGAACGCCGGGCGTTCGAAATTCCAGGTTTTTGACATGACGCCATCGGAATGTCGTCCAGTCGCTGGCGGCGTTGGTGGTGTGGACGACCGAACGGTTTTGTAAATCGATAATAAGTGATTATCATGGAACTGGATCGGCTTCGTCGTGAAATCTGCTTTGAAGCCGCGCGACTGATGAGTGCGCGTAAAGAAACCAACTACAAGCAGGCGAAATGGCGGGCCGCCAGGCTGCTCACACGCAGTTACATTCCGCCGGAAGCCCTGCCGACAGACTTTGAGATTCGTCAGTCGCTGCAGCAGCTTGTCGCCGCCGATGGCGAATTCAGAGCCGACGCAGATCCGAACGGCGAAAATCGGCGCTATCACTATTTTCTGTCCCTGCTGTTGCCGCTGGATCGCGTTCGTCAGGATCGCGATTTTCATCCGGAAGGGGACGTGCTCTACCACAGCCTGCAGGTTTTTGAACTGGCACGCGAAAAATTTCCGTGGGACGAAGACCTACTGCTGGCGGCACTGCTGCATGATGTCGGCAAGGGCATCGATCCGCTGGACCACATCACTGCCGGACTTGCCGTGCTGGATGGTTACATCTCTGAGCGAACAAGATGGCTCATCGAAAATCACGGGTTGGCCCAGCGCGTTCACGACGGAACGGCGGGCATTCGGGCTAAACGCCGACTTGCAAATTCGGAAGACAACGAAGCCCTCGACACTCTTGCCGCCTGCGACCGCGAAGGCCGACTACCGGGCCGTGTGGTGTGTTCGGCAGAAGAAGCGATTGAATATATTCGACAACTGGAGGAAGACAACCTAGGTGTTGATGAATGATGAGATGCCTGTGGTCTTGACATTCCTGTCCGAGGCCCCGCCAGACAATTTCCTGTCATGATTTGGTCCACAATTCCCTATCCTCCCAGACACGACTACACCTCCACCGGTACTTGCTGGTCGCTGGAAGCGGTTTCGAGCAGACGCCTGATGTAGGTCGCCTTGTCATCGTTCTGAAAAAGGACGTGAGACTTGGTAAACTGGTCTTTGGACAGATCCGCAGTCCACCAGCGAATCTGCCGAAATGGTGTCGGCGAGATAATGAAAGAGTTCAGGATCACGTTGGGATCGCCCAGTCGGGCTTCGAGTTCCTTGATCGTACGATAGAACTGAATCTTGACATTGTTGATGCCTTCGTCCGTGTTTCGCAGTCCGTGCGGATCGACGAAGGTGACGTACTGCTTGTTGTCGGTCAGCAGCCACAGGATGAAGTCCGGGTGAAAATTGCCGGCCTCGAAGAAGCCGATGCCCCTCCCGCGACTCATGTTGCGGAGCAGGTAGAGTTCCCGATCCTCAAAGAAGGATGGGTTACCGATATAGAACGAACGGAGATCGGAAACGAACTCCTGTTCCCCTTCGTTCAGTGAGACAGGGCTGACATCCACGAAGTCGCTCTTGAAGTGGAGCAGCGGTTGATAGAGATGCTGGCCGAATGAGATGGCATGCAGGTTGCCGAAGTTCCAATTAGCGAGAGTGCCATTTTCGATGGTCTCTTTCAATTCGCCCAGCTTCTCAACGATGCTGCCCTGTGACTCATCGATCCGCAGTTGGTACTCGGCTACAAAATTTGGATCGTCTTCCTGAAGCTCGTGGTATTCGTAGAATTCCGATTCCCACTCCTGCTTCTTATACTTGTAGAAGCGATCGATGTACTTCTTGAGCAGAGTGACGGCGATTTCTTCCCAGTGTCGAACTCGCTCGAACTGCGTGAATTGCAACTCTTCGAGCGGAATGAAGAGCGTGTACCACTGATTATTGGGCGGTGAGAGTATCCGCAAGATGCATTCGCGGTTGAGGTTCAGGTTGTACCATGACCTCTCGTTTTTGAAATGCTGAAGCTCGAACCAGATCACATCGATGTCCATGAAAGCAAGGTGTCGATCTTCCAGCTTTCCTTCATGCATTACCGCTAAGTCGTAAGTCCGAGTCACACCTTTGCTCTGCTGGGCTTGAATCTTCGGATACCAGTTTACGGTGATCGGATGCCGTAACACTCCTTCGGGCGGGGAATCGAGCGTCGGTTTCGGGCCGTGCTGTTTGAAATCCTTTCCCTCCTGGATGCGAATGCTGGTTAGTTTCTTCCCGTTCAGGTTTTTGATAACCGGGAGAATCATCTCGATTCGCTCTTCGTTGCCGGGGAGTCCTTCATCTTCGAGATACTCCTTGAATTGACGCATGTAGTCGGCACGAATTCCGAAGATATTCAGCGTCTCCAGCAGACTGATATGTTTGGGCCGATCCAAACCTTCAAGTTGGCTGCTGCGTTTCAGAGTCATGCCGTGGCCTTTGAGCCGAACGCCTCGACCGAACAACTGAATAATCTCCGAGCCCTCCGTACGCCCAATATTCATCAAGCCCATCGTGCTGACACGCCAGCTGTTCCATCCCTCTGTGAATTTCTTCGATCCGATCAGCACATTGACTGTCGAGTCATCGTTGTTGAGTCCCCGAAACAGTGATCCGGAAAACTCTCTCTCGGTAACAACCAGCAATTCAGGATGTTGCTCGCAGAGAGTGCATAGATTGGACGCATCACCCACGTTGATGACACCGAACGGATCATTCTCGCCAAGCCGTAGAGCAATCTCTCCGTCTGTGCCCTTCAGGTTCTCAACGTGCAG
>JAYUVA010000788.1:0-4523 GCA_043754375.1 Candidatus Kuenenia sp.
AGCATTCCAACAAATGATCTCTGGATCGCGGCGCTCGTCGTTCAACACAACCTGATTCTTTGCACATCAGACTCTCACTTTCAGCATCTACCGCAGATACCGAAATGTTAACCACCGGTGTCAATTTTCGCCGCGACCTGCATCACTCCCGGTGACGGCCGCCCGATGGCGGACATGCAGCATAACAGGCAGTGAGGTGATACCGTCCACGCTGGATTTCAGATGAAACAGGCGGCTGGTTTCCGGCACCCAGTCGGCCGTCGTGATGAAGAATTCACGTTCGGTCTGACCACTGAGCAGCATCAGGCCGTTGAGTCCGATGTTGTCCACGAACACACCGTGAGGCATGTTTCGTCCGGAATCTTCTTTGCCAAGTTCGACCAGACCGTCGTGATTGCTGCGTTCCACTTTAAGAAACGCACGCACTGTTTCGCCTGCCCAGACGGTTAGCTCCGGAGTCTGTTCAACTGCGCCTGCGGCCTGCTGTTCGGCGGACAGAATTCGCACAATCACTTTTGGGGGCTCGCCAACCTTGAGTGACTTCAAACCGCCCGCTTCGTGAGTCACGTCGCGTCCGGCGATCGTAGCTTTCGCTGTAAATCGGATCTGTTTGACGGCGTCTTCAGATGGCACCACGGCGTCTTTTTCTGCAATGAGCGTCCCGAATGCCTGGAGTTGTTCCTCCTGGATTTCAATCGGTCCGGAGAATGAAAATCCTGCCGGCAGATTCTCTGCGATGATCTCAATCGGGCCGTCGTAACCGTCCAGTCGCGTTGCCTGGAAACTCAATTCCTGTCCGACCCCCGGAAACAGTGCGACTTCGGTTCCGCCGGTTTCGACCGAAAAATCGGGCTGCGGAGATCGGATCATCAATTGATACTTGAAATCGGCCCCTTGAAAATCCCGCGCGTCGCGAATTCGTACCAGATAATTTTCGTCAGCCGGCGGATCAAACATCAGTCGCGAATCGCTGCCCCACTGCCGCAGTGGGTCGTCATCGTTTTCAAAGTAGACTGGAAACTCCGGCAGGCCGGTCGCCGTGAGCACCTCATCCGGATGATGAGCTTCGACAATAAACGCAGGAGCCTGCAAGGCATGTGATGTCGGTGTTGTTCCAAAATATGTAAATCGATTTCCGAAGCCGGGATAAACTTTGTATCCCGAATCCGGACCGCGCGGATACAACCACAGTTTAACAACTTCGCCATCGGCATACAGAAACTGGTTCAGCTCCATTTCCTGCCAGTTGAACATGCGAAAATCATCGCTGGTGTCAGAATCTTTTCCGCGGAAAGTAAAGTACGAATCACGCACGGCCTGCAGTTTCGCCTGTAACACGGAAGTGCCATCTGCATGCAGGATTTCTACAAATGAATCCAGGGGCGATTTGTCTCGCGAAGCTTTCACTTCCAACATCAGTGGTTGGCCTTTTATTGCCGAAAACTGAAACACGTCCTGATCTGGAGCAGCGGCTTCAGAATGTATCGTTCCGGTAATCGTCGCCGGAATTGACATCACTTGCGGCGTCGCCCGTTCGTTAGGTTCAGTCTCAGTGACGGCCGCATAGGCTGCGGGCACAGCGTCTGGAGGCGATGTTCTCATCGGGACTTCCGCAGGTTCCGGAGTTGCCGCTGGATTTTTCGGGACCGACACTCGACGAAGCGTTCCACCAACTGTCGCTACGATCAGTTCGCCGGCATCCGGAGTAAACACAAAACAAGTGGCACGGTCATCACCGAAATCAAGGGCAGCGATTTCATGCACGCGGCTGGCGTCCCAGATCTTCAGGATTCCGCTGTCTTCAGCCGTGGCGAGAAAACGTCCATCACCGGACATCGTCAGCGAGGTGATGACGCCCTCATGAGCGAAGCGGGAAATGAGCAACGGGTTGATGACCGGTGCTGCTCTGGACACGAGGTTCCACTTGCGAATTCGATTGTCGGCACCAGTGGCATAGACTGCATTTCCGTCCGGACTGAATCGAACAGAATACTGTTCGGCCTGTGGCTGGCTGAGGGTATCCAGTCGCAGGCCGGTCGCCACATGCCAGATCTTGACTGTTCCGTCTGCACTGGCACTTGCCATCAGCGTCCCGTCCGGGCTGAACTGCAGATCAAAGATCGCACCATTATGCCCGTTCAGTTCGCGGATCAACGCTCCTGAAACAGCATCGTGCAGCAGAATACGTCGGTCGTAACCCGCAGTCGCAACAAGCTTCTGATCAGGAGACCAGACTGCCGCGTAAGCCACATCATTGTGCCCGGCAAATTCCTGCACGATCATGTGTTGAGCGAGATCGACCACGACAGCGCGGCCCGAAAGTCCGGCAACGCCGGTGGCCAGCAGGATGCGTTTCCCGTCTGCAGAAAACTGCACGTCGTTGACCTTGCCGTCTTCCACGACGTTCTGCGCAGACACTTCGTTCGTGCCAGTTGCCTGAATCTCAATGGACCTGTATCGTCCGACGGCAAGCATGGAACCGTCATTGGAAATCGCCATGGAAAGCACGGGGTTTTGCACGACATCGGCAAACACTTTTACGTCCGGCAATTCCGCCATGACGGCCGCACGGCTGTCAAATTCGGCACCTTCCGCAAGCCACGTCTGCAGGGCTTTGAGATCCTCCGGCGTCAGCTGCGGCTGATCTGCCGGGGGCATGTGGTCATCGTCTTTTGAGATCAGGACCTGCCATAAGCGGGAAGCATCGGGCATTTCCGCGTTCAGAATTTCCCCATGTTCGCTGCCTCGCAGAATATCGTCGGCAGCCTGAAGCGACAGTCCTTTTTCCGCATCAACCCGATTGTGGCAGCCAAGACAATATGTCTGCAGCACCGGTGCGATCTGCCGGCGATAAGAAGTTTTCTCATCCGCCAGTGTGAAATGCGACACATGCAGGACAAATGCAAGCAGGCTGACAACACTTAGATTCTGATGATTAGATCGCATCAGGAACTTCCATTCTTACTTAAATGCACGGATACGAAATGTTTGCACTGGCGAGAAGCACAAAGAAATGAGGAATTCAGCGATTGCAAGCTGCCGATCGCAGTGATACTTAGCATACTAATCGAGTGTCATTCAGAATGCTTGCCAGAAACTGCCATTGTTCTGAAACGACAGTTTGCAGAATTTTTTCAGTCTAAAGGATGAATCACGATGGCAAAACGCACCGGAGCGGCAAAAGATGGAATTGTTGTCTCGCAGGAAATCCGAGCGATGATCAACGCAAACAGCAGCATCAAGGGGCCGGAAGTGATGGCTGCCTTGAGGGAGAAGTTTCCCAAAGCGTCATTCAATGACAAAAGCTGTCAGGTTTCGTACGCCAACATCCGGAAGCAGATGGGTCTGTCGCGAACATTGAAGAAGAAACCTGGTGCGTCAAAGAAGAAACCGGGCCGGCTACCAGGGCGACCTGCGGGCGCTTGGCGTCAGGCCTCAGTATCGGACTCTGCGGCCGAAAGTGGCGTCGATATCAGCCTGCTCCAGGCGGCAAAGGCGCTGCTTCAGCACTGCCATGGTGATGTTGCCGTTGCCGCACAGGCACTCAAACAGATCGCTGCTCTGCAGATGAACTGATTTTCGTGGAGGTGAAACGAATATAAGGAATGCCATCGCATGGCAAAGCGCAAAGGTGTCGGAATTGCAAAGAGTGCCGCAGCGTTGAAGAAGTCTGCGTCGCACGGAACAACTCCCGCCTCCATCGGCAGTTATCTGATCCAGCGACTGCAGGATGTCGGGGTTCGCGACATTTTCGGAATCCCGGGAGACTTCGTACTGAAGTTCTACGGAATGCTCGAAGACAGCCCGATTCGCGTCGTCGGCACAACGAACGAGGCTTGCGCCGGATATGCAGCCGACGGCTATGCGCGGATCAATGGTATCGGTGCGGTGTGTGTGACGTACTGCGTCGGAGGACTCAGCCTTTGCAATTCTGTCGCAGGGGCCTACGCCGAAAAGAGTCCGGTGATCATCATCAGTGGTTCACCGGGCATGAACGAACGGCTCGCAGATCCATTGCTGCATCATCGTGTCAAAGACTTTAATACGCAGCGCGAAGTCTTTGAAAAGATCACGGTCGCGTCTGCAGCACTCGAGGATGACCTCACGGCATTCCGGGAAATCGACCGCTGCCTTGATGCCTGCGTTAGATACAAGCGTCCCGTTTTTCTGGAACTTCCGCGAGACAAAGTTCTGGCCTGTCCACAGCACAGCCATACTCCGTTGCATCATCACCCAAAAAGCGATGAACTGGCGCTCAAGGAAGCGATTCAGGAAACATTGACTCATCTGAATGTTGCCAGGCAACCGGTCATCATTGCGGGCATTGAGCTTCACCGATTCGCACTGCGGGATCAGGTCCTGCAGTTTGCGGAACGTAACAACATCCCGATCTGTGCGACGCTTCTTGGCAAATCCGTCGTCAGCGAAAGACACCCGCTGTACCTGGGTGTCTACGAAGGAGCCATGGGCCGTGAAGAAGTTCGTCGCTACGTTGAAGACAGCGACTGCATACTGCTGCTGGG
>JAYUVA010000789.1:0-3842 GCA_043754375.1 Candidatus Kuenenia sp.
TCGCGCGCTGCAGCACGGCGTCAATTTCCTGGTGAAATGCTTCTGCATCCAGATGGCAGTGAGTATCAATCATCTCAGGGAGCTTTCGGAGGCTTTTCCGCTGGTGCTTTGGAATCGTCCTTAGGTGTGGAGATTTCAGCGTGTGTGCTCGCGACCGCACGCGGAGTCATGATGAGCAGCACCGTTGTACCGACAGGCGGAATTTTTTCTGTCCAGGCCTCATACGTCTGCCCGCCATCACTGGCAGAGCTTTCTTCACGAACATCCAACAACGCATCCGGGAAGTTGGATGTGCAGATCAGATGTCCGCCTTCGGCCTGGTAAAACTCTTCGCCCGTCGTTTCGTCTTTGTAGAGACTGCTGCCGGCAAAGACAAATGACGCCTGCATGGGACGTGACTTACCTTCCTTGAAAAACGTCTCAATCGCTTTCTGGTATTCGTCCTTCTTCCATTTAGAAAGCAAGTCGGTATGTTCTTCTTCGGTCATCGGGCCGTACCATAGAATCTCGTTGTTGAACTTGTCCCAGCGAAGGTTCTTGTACGGCATTTGCAATCCCGGCGGTGGACCTGACAACGGCGCGGCATAGTAGCGATGCACGTTGTGTCGAATCCAGTCGCACGCACCCGCACGCTGCATCATTCCTTTGTCGTCCAGCCACACCAGTTGCAGAGCAATCTCCGGCCCGGAGGGGGCGACGAACTCAGGCGAAAATGTCGCTGGTTTCCCCGGTTCCAGTCCTAGTGCAAGCAGAGCAGTGTGAATGACGAACGCTTTGGAGCGAATCCGCAGAATCGTTTCGTGTTCGCGATTTCCTTCCGGCACCAGAAACATTTCCAGAATGCAGTCCCGACAGGCGACTTCCGTCCGCAGCACAACACGTCTGGCCTTCACGTCAATCAGGACTGTGCCATCGGAATTCAGTGGTGTGGCACCTTCGAGTTCGCTGTTGAGTTTCTCCGGCAGAACTTCGAGCGGTTTGGGCCCGGATCGCGGATCGCGTTCTGGCTTTGGCAATTCCTGTGGTACGGTGGGCCTGATTTGCGAGATTCCTTGCGCAGCACACAGCGTCAATGCCAGCAGAGCAATGATTCTCACCATCGTAGCGATCCCTTGCTGTCGCATTTGGGACTCCGGTTTGAGGGGCGAGGGGGGAACACCTGAACCTTCACAATTGGCGAGCATTCTACAGTTTGACCGGCAGGAATCGAGCGGATGAGACTTCGAAGCTCCAGACATCCAGCCGGAAACGCAAAATGGCCTGCGGAAGTTTGCACCTCCGCAGGCCATTCTGCGTTGATTTCGGCGAATTATCAGGCGATTTCAGATCGGGCGAGCAGCTTTTTCTGCATCGCGGCGAATTGCGTCGTAGATCTCCTGACGGTGAACCGCCACATCGCGTGGGGCATCAATTCCAATGCGAACCTTATCACCCCTCACTTCAACGATCGTGATGCGAATATTGTCACCAATGATGATCGTTTCGTCGCTCTGCCGTGAAAGTACAAGCATAAAATCCTCCTTACGATAATGGATCGACTTCGCCGACGCGAAAATTCAAAAGATTGAACAGCGCTTGTACAGGCCGGGATTTCGAATCGAACGCTAGCGTTGCCACCTGAGGCGCATTCCGTACAGCTATGCGCAATCGGAGCGGTGATTCGAAATTTAAGTACGTTGAATCACCTGAACTGACTTGAAATATGCTTCCGGAGCCGCACCAATAGCCGCGTAATCGTTACGATTCACTGTGGCAACCAGTTTTTGCTCCAAACCGCTCCGCGTTGAAGAATCCAGCTCATCCCACAGTCGCTGACGTAAGTTGGATCTGGACATTTTGGGGAACTTCGAATTACCCTCCCGGTCTCTTCCCGTCATTGCGGATCGGCGGCGCTAAGCGTGGCGTCGTCGGGAGCCACTGATTCGCATCTTTCGATCCTGTGAGCGTTCTACATGCCATTTCACATTCCACAATCCGGCAGCGTTGGCGAATGGCTGCAGTTCTGCTCCAGTTTATCGACACCCGTCATTGCCATCGCCGCACTCTTGCATCTGTTGTACTTTTGGTTTCTCCGCAGCTGGTGTACACGTGACCTGCGGGTGATTGCCGGAACTCTGGATGACTATACCCGTGGCCTCAAACACCGTAGTGTGTTGGAACGCGGCGTGCCTCTGACGACACAGATCGATGCGTTTGTGCAGGATGTCAACGACGTGCTTTCCGACGCAAGTCGCAGCGAAGATCGATCCGAATGCCTGCGCCGAATGCAGATTCTGGATGAGAAACGACGTTATCTGGAATCTCTGTCCTTCGAAACGGCAACACACGTCGCTCGAACTATGATCGAAGCCTATCCGCTGAGCGGCGTGTTAGGCACCGTACTGGCAATCGGGTCGGCTTTACAGACTGACGCTGCCGGACAGTCAACTTCCACTGTGAATGTCGTGATGGAGCGCTTTGGTGATTCCATCTGGTCGACGTTTGCCGGATTACTTGCTGCGATCGTGCTGATGTTTGTTAACAGTATCCTGGAAATTCGATTCAATCGACTGACCGACAGCCGCACGCATGTGCGCGACATGGTCGCCCGCGCAAAACGCGAACTTGGATTGGCATCTCAACGGTCGGAGGGCATGACCTGATGTTGCCAAAACGTCGCCTCGCGCTGCAACTCACCCCGCTGCTGGATTTACTGCTGATCGTGATGTTCTCACAGTATATTGAGAACCGTCATCGGTCCGTCGCTGCGCAGGAAACGCTGGCAGCCCGGGAAAAAGAGATGGACATGCGGCTGGCTGCAGAAGACGCACGCATGGAACAACGTAGGCTGGCATTGGAAAAGGATGTCGCCGATCAAAAAGCTTCGTTGTCGGAACTGGCCAGGACGTACGACGAGAAATTTCGCAGCATTATCAATCAGCATCATCAGATCGGTTCAATACTGGCTGAATCACTCAATCTTCCCGGCAACGTCGTAACCGAAGTCCTCAAATTGCGGACGTCCGGTTCGTCCGACGATGCCAAACGATTGCAGGCAGCTGCGGAACGACTTCAGAAACTCATGCAGGCCCGTGGTGAAGAAATCTTTCGCTTTATGCTGCAGGTTGATGAAATGCAGAAGCATGTGACGATCTGGGAAATTCACGTTCAGGAGAACGGTCAGGCCTTCATCACCGACAGCCAACAGTCGTTTGTGACAGATTTTTCCAGTGACGCAGAACTGGCGGCACGACTCTTTGAATCCAGCAAATCGTTTTCTGAGCCAAAATCGTTGATCGTAGTGTTGCTGTCCTGGAACGACGCCCAGGCAGTGGCTCGCCGCAGGGCCACTGATGCCATGCCGTTGCTGATGGAACAACTTCGCAGAGACGCAGGCGGCACGCGCTGGTATGATTTCTCAATCATTGGTTATCGTGCGCAGGGGTCACTATTCAATTCAGCCAAACCACAGACGCCCTAATCCCTTGTCCTGTCTGAGAAATTGCTTCCGAGGTCAGTGATGTCAAAAAATGAAAAAGTGCCGCTCCCAGGGAGAATTGTTCGTGGAACATCACGCGCCGGGATGGGCGGAGGCGCGCTGCTGATCGCCCTGGCATTGTTCCTGTTGTTCCGAGGCTTCGGGCCGGGTGGGACGGGTTCGAGCGGTTCCGGTACCGGAGAGGGCTCGACGTCACCCAGCACTGCCGGGGCACCAGTGCCCGGGGACGAAACAAGCGAGACCAATGACTCGAGCCTGGCCGCTCCAGATCCGATGATCGGCGGCCTCACGGAAGATGAACGCAAAGCGCTCTCCGGCAACATTCTCACCGTGCTGATCTATGATTACCAGTACCTGATCGAAT
>JAYUVA010000790.1:0-4350 GCA_043754375.1 Candidatus Kuenenia sp.
TTTATGTCCTATCAGGTCAGCCCCAGGCAAGCCGTGAAAAGCGCCGGTCGCATCATCAAGGAAACCGGTGCCGATGCGGTAAAGCTGGAGGGCGGTGCAATCCAGTCTGAGACGATCCGTGCCATCGGGCGGGCAGAAATCCCCGTGATGGCGCATGTCGGCATGAGACCTCAGGCCGTGCGGCAACTTGGGGGCATGGGAAGAGTCCAGCGGGACGAACAGCAACTGCTCAATGACGCTCGGGCCGCTGAAGATGCCGGTGCCTTTGCCATCGTTTTGGAACTTGTGCCGCAGGACATTGCTGCGCGGATCACTGAAGCCCTGTCCATCCCCACGATCGGGATCGGGGCGGGAGCCGGATGCAGCGGACAGGTTCTCGTTGGCCCCGACATGCTGGGCCTCAACCCCGATTTCCAGCCAAAATTCCTCAAGCAGTTTGCTGACCTTCGTAACCAGGCAACGAACGCAGTCCAAAGTTACATTCAGGAAGTCCGGAACGGTTCATTCCCCGACGCGCAACATTCGCATATGTAGGATAGACATTCATGTCCGTCGCATGGCCGCGAAACACTGTCGGAGCAAAGGTTATTGTGCTCTGACAGCTGTTCGACGATGCAACGCTGCATTCCCGGCATCACGAAACGTCCGCTTCGCCATAATTCAGACGCGGCAGCAGGCTGAGACCGGAGGCCTGCTGTTCGATCGCCTGCGCGGACCAGCCCACAAGACGAGCCATGCCGATGACAATCGATTGTCGCTCGGGTGGTATATCAAGCAACGTCATCACTTTCGTCGATACCCAGTCCGCTGTGGGAAAAAACAGATCTGTCGCCAGGACTTTCTCAAGCCGAGCAGCACATCCTGCAATCCGAATGCGGTCGGTGCTGCCGAGAAGTGTCAGCACTGTTTCTGCCAGAATGCCAGCTCGCGGATCATCATTCGAATTCGAAAATCCAAAAGGCATCGGCTGCCCTTCGCGACGTCGCCACCAGGCTTCGGCCTGGCCCGGGTCGCGGAAATTATTCAGAAGTTCGCTGGTCCAGAGATAAGGATCATTTCGCAGTTGCGACACAAACACCGTCGCCGCAGACTGCAGTGCGGCCAGGATATGAGTCGTCGCGCTGGCCGCAAATCGAGCTGTGAAACAGGCAGGCCGCATTTCGGTCAGGCACTGACAAATCATCAGCGTATTCATCGCGGAGTCTTCGGCCGCTGAAGGGCGTTCATTCGATCGGCGAAGTCGATGCAGCAATCGACCGGCCCACGACAGTTCCGTTTCATCCGGCGATATGCCTGTCGGTCTAAGTCGGCTTTCTTCAAACGTGTCGTCGAAACCGGCCGATAAAATCATCGGCAATTGTGCCAGCAAACGGAGAATTCTGGATCGGGAAGCATCCGGTGAACTGTCCTGCGGTGTCGGATCAAAGAAAGACAACAACAAAATGCACAATGGAAATACATCGAGCGGCCGTGTCGATAACGGCAGGTGCGACATCATCTCCAATGCCGATTGATCGATGACCGCAGAATCAGCCATGATCGAACAACTGTCAGCCAGTTCCTCTTCCGTCGGGAGCGATTGATGCAACAGCAACCAGAGAACTCGCTCAAATGAAGGCTGCTCAGTCAATTCGTCAATCGACTGCCCACAGTAAGAGACTGCGGAATCGCCAAATGACAACAACGATGTCGTTCCGCATACGACGTCCGTCAAACCAGATCCGTTCACCGTGGAACTGACCCGGATGTCCTTCACCAGTCGCCTGAGTCCCTTCATCAGATGTGAGGCAGGTTGGGCTGATTGATCCATAAAATCAGATTCCTTTCCTATTCATGATCACGACGAAACCAATCCGTTTGTTTCACGACTTCCGGAGAGAATCGTTCTCACCTCAATCGCCGCTGCCTGACCATTCCCCGGTGTGGCGAATTGACTGTAGCGGGTCAGAAACCAACTTTGAACTAACTTGCCGTTTTTGGCAAGCTGCGACGACCAGGAAAGACAGTGGATCGTCAAGCCGGTCTTTTGATTCAATCGTTTAACCCTGAGCCGCAGGCGACGGCGTCACCGGAATCCGTCGCCTGCGGCTCGGGGTTAAACAAAATTGCTGACAGTGAATCCTAAATCAACAGACCGCTGGCGCCTTGCGGCTCACAGTCCTGGAGTATCAGGACAGACTCCTATGAATCGTCCGCATCGATCAGTTCGATGGACTCACCGTTGTCAATCTCTGTCCGGCATTTTGGCAGGCTGGCGATGAACAGGCGACCGTAAGGCTTTGTCAGCACGCGCGGGTCGAGGATCACGACGCGGCCGGTGTCATTTCGATGGCGGATAAGTCGCCCGAACCCCTGCTTCAGCTTGATGATGGCTTCCGGTGTCTGAAAATCCCGAAACGGATTGCCGCCGCGGGCCCGGATAGCTTCGAGTCGAGCTTCCAGCAGTGGATGATCGGGGACGCTGAACGGAAGTCGCGGGATAATCACATTCTGCAACGCATCGCCGGGGACGTTGACACCCTGCCAGAAACTGTCCGTACCGAACAGCACCGCTCGTTCGTCGGCTCGAAACCGATCCAGCATCGCCGAACGTGGCAGACCCTTTCCCTGACAATACAGTGACAGATCATGCTGAGCCAGCCACCCGGTGAGACGCTCAGCACAGAACTGCATCATCGAATAACTTGTGAACAACACAAAGGCACGTCCCTGCGTATCCAGCAGATGTCGCTGAATCCGTTCGCAGCACTGCTGTTCAAAGCGTTTGGGATCAGCCGACGGATCGGCCATATTGGTTGACAGAATCAGCCGCGTCTGTGTTTCGTAGTTGAAGGGACTTCCGAGTCGAATGTCACTGCCTTCGGTCAGGCCGACGCGCGATCGAAAGAAACTGAAATCCTTCGCACCTGTCGCCAGCGTGGCACTGGTCATGATGACGGATGGTACTGCGTTGTACAGATGTTCGCGCAGGATCGACCCGACTTCCACCGGCGCGCTCATCAGCGATAACCGCTGCCTGTAGGTGCCGGATCGCTCCACCCAGTACACGGAGTTTTCGACCGACTGCCGTATCCATGACTGCACGTTATCCGCCAGCATTTTGCAGCGGTCGCCGGCAGATTTGAGTTCGACCTGATTCGCTTCGGTCGTCGCAGCGGTAGCGGCTTCACCGATCATAATGGCCAAGCGACCTAGTTCCGGTGTCAGTTCATTTGTCACATCAATCGGGCGCATCAGGCGTCCGTTTTTCTTACAGAAACGTTCAGCCCATTCGCCGGTGTCCATAAAGAACTGAATTGCAACCGACCGGATTTTCGACGCCTGCTTCTGAGCATCTTTCAGATTATGAGTGATCAACAGCCCGCGATTTGCCTGTTCGTTGTACAGCTTGTTCAGCAGATAATCGACCTGACCCTCCGTGACCGAAAGTCCCAGATGATCAGCGGCCACGCTTTCGATGGTGTGTGCTTCGTCAAAAATGACGGTGTCATATTCCGGCAGAATACTGGCATCATCACGCCGCAGCGACAGGTCCGAAAAGAACAATGCATGATTGACGATGAGCAGGTCCGCGTTCCAGACGCGGCGGCGCGCGGCGTAGTAGAAACATTCATTGTGGTTCGGGCATTTCTTCCGCAGACAGTCTCCGTGGTCGCTGAGGACTTCGTCCCAGACATCCGGTTTCGGCTGAAATGCAAGATCCGATCGACTGCCATCGGTGGTCTTGTGAGCCCACTGTCGGATCTTTGCAAGTTGTTGCTGGCCATCTGGTTCGAACAGTGATTTCTGCGACGAACGCTGCACGGCCTTGTCGAGTCGTCGCAGGCTGATGTAATTTCCGCGTCCTTTTACCAGGACCGCTGAAAACTCGACAGGCAACACAGACTGCAGAAATGGAATATCGTGCTGGATCAACTGCTCCTGTAGACTGATGGTGTGTGTCGAAACAATGATCCGTCGCTTCTTGTTGTCCGGTCCTCGTTCGGCCTGAGCAGCGAGGATGGCAGGGATCAGATAGGCGAAACTCTTGCCGACACCAGTCCCCGCTTCGGCGATCAGATGATGACGCCTGGTCAGTGCCGATTCGACCGCCAATGCCATTTCAAGCTGTTCAGGTCGTGGTTCGTAGTCCTTCAGCCGGCGAGCAATCACCCCACCTGCGCCCAGGATGTCTGCGACCGATGGAATTGGCTCAGTCATGCAAGGTGCCGAAATCCCGGAAGAGTCGCTCCGAGGATATGAGAAAGAACAGCGAGACGTTGAAGGTTTGGTTCAGAAAATGGGCGACCCGAATCGTTGGCCTGCAATTGAATGACAGCCATGACGAGATGAAACCTGTTGATGAGGTGG
>JAYUVA010000791.1:0-8789 GCA_043754375.1 Candidatus Kuenenia sp.
GCTGGATATTCTCCGGAAGGACGTGCGCACCGGTGATGTGGGTCAGACCTTTGACGGCGGCGCAGGTCGAATCTTCCCCTGCGAATCCTGTGGCTCGGATCTGGAATTCCACATCGGCGAACAGGCGATGAAGTGTCCACATTGCGGACACGTCAAGCAGATCGAACAACGGCTGGAAGGCGAACTGCCGGAGCAGGACTTCCACACAATGCTCGAACGCATCCGGCAGCGGCGGGAAGAAAACCGGGCGAACAAAGTCGATGCCGACCCGGATGCAGCCGAAGCGGAATCGGCGCATCTTGAACTTCGCTGCGACTCGTGCGGGGGCAATGTCGAATTCTACGGCACGCTGACGAGTACATTCTGCCCGTACTGCGGTTCGCCGATGCAGCTTGAAAAGGCTCATAAGAGCGAAGAAAATCGTATTCCTGTCGATGGTGTACTGCCGTTTCAGATTGAACACGAACATGCGAAACAGAATCTGACGCACTGGGTCAATTCACGTTGGTTCGCCCCCAACAGCTTTCGTAAGGAAGGGGTAATCGGGAGATTCAACGGTGTCTACCTGTCGTATTTTACATTTGATTCCATGACACTGACGAAATACACCGGACAACGCGGCGAGTATTACTACGTCACGGTTGGCACCGGAAAGAATCGCCGCTCGGAACGTCGGACGCGGTGGTATCCTGCAAGCGGTAATTTCCAACGATTCTTTGATGACGTGCTGGTCCTGGCAAACACGGGGCTGCGTCGGGATTTCATGCTTGAACTCGAGCCGTGGCCGTTACTGAAAGTTGTTGCATTCGATCAGCAGATGCTCGCCGGATTGATGGCACGGACGTACGACATCGAACTGGATGAATGCTTCGTCGATGGCAAGCAGCGAATCGATGCCGCGATTCAGGCGGAAGTCCGCCAGCGTGTTGGCGGCGATACGCAGGTCGTGAGCTCCGTGAACAGTCGCTACGACGCGATGACGTATAAACACCTGTTGCTGCCCGTCTGGCTGCTGGCTTATCAACACAACAACAAGACGTTTCAGGTATTCATCAACGCGGCGACGGGCGAAGTTCAGGGCGAACGTCCTTACAGCGTCTGGAAGATTCTGCTCGCGATTCTGCTTGCGATGCTCCTGGCCGGAGGTATTTTCGCAGCCACGCAGACGAACGGCCGATCAAGCGCACCACCGATATCCGCTCCAGATATTTCTCTGCAGGCAGAGCTGCCGGAGTGAAAGTATGCTTCATTGAAACTACACCTCATCCGCAGATACGACAACTGAAAACGCCACTCCAAGAGTCTCAAAGTGCTTTTGGCCGCAACGAACCTTGTCTGCTTCGCTGGTCCGCAGCTTCAAGAAGTCCTTGGTGCTTTTGGTCTCACGGACAAGATACAGGGTCTGGTCATTGTGCTTGATGATGGCCCAGTCCGGGTTGTACTTGCCGACCGGCGTGTCGATCTCGAACCAGCCGGGGAGCTTCACGAATAGTCGGATGTCCTCACGCTGGTCGAGCTTCCTGGCAAATTCCTTCTCGACCTCGGATTCATATACGACATACTCGTAGAGCGAATGGTTCACGGCCAAAGCATTCAGGTAGTTGACGAGTTCTTCGTTTTTGAAGAGCAGCATTTCCCATTCGGTTTCCGGTCCCGCCCCGTCAATCTTCTCGTACTTGATGCCGTCCACCAAAAGCCGATGAAGCTCATGCTTCAGAATGTTAGCAATGGCGTCCATGAAGCGTTGCGGGTCGGCAAAGAACTCCGCCAAGCGGTCGGATTCCTTCAAAATCCGCACCAATGTCGATCGGGTCAGTTCGGTTTCGTTTTGCAGGTAAGCTAACACGTCTGGTACTGGACGATTGTGAAAGGTTGCAGGTTCTTCGGAAACACTGATTGCGGCAGTCGTGACGCCACCCCGCACAACGCCGACTTGTCCGGCTGTGACGCGAATCTTTGCAGCCTGAATCTTCTCCATCTTTTTGATCGCGGCCACGGCCCGGCGAACCAGTTCGTCAGTCTCAAATTCCACGCGGTAGGTCGTCTTCGGCTTGATACGGTCCCACGTCGCCTGAAATTCAGGATTAAGTACCACTTCCTTCTTAAGTCGATTGACTCCCTCGTCCTTGTCCTGGCGGATGTGGCGTTCAATCTGATAGGACGCCAACAGGTCTACCACAGCCGGAATGAGTTCCTGGAATTGCGGGGGAAGCTCGATCTTGAAATCCGGCTTCTTCGGGTCGAAGGCAGGCAGTAATCGCCCCTCGGTGTCGAGCATCTTTTGCTCGACCAGCGACTTCTTGATCGCCTCGGCATCCTGCCGCCCGATGGGCTGCGGCTCGCCCTCGACGACGCGGGTGATCTTGGCAATCGCCGTGATTGGCACTTTGCCGAACGTGACACCGCAATCCTCTTCATATTCGATTTGCAGGGCGCGAGCGAAGTCTTCGTAGCTCTCGTTCGCCATGACGTAAAGCTTGTTCACCGATTCGTCGAAAACTCGCTGTCCGTGTTGATTGACCGGCAGACGCAAACCTCGGCCAATTTCTTGACGCTTCTTCATGGCACTGCGGGTTTCGTTCAGGGTGCAAATCTGAAACACGTTCGGGTTGTCCCACCCTTCGCGCAGGGCCGAATGGCTGAAGATGAAACGCAGCGGTTCCTCCTCGGAAAGTAGCCGTTCCTTGTCCTTCATGATGAGGTTGTAAACCTCGTCGTCGGCCTGAGTGTCGCCTCGGGTGTCTCTCCAGCCGGGTTGCTGCTGGCCTTTTTTGGGCTTGTCGGCGGCGAAGTAGCCGTTGTGAAGTTGCTCGAAGCGATGAAGAACAGGCTCAACACCTTGATGCCCTTCTTGTAGTCGATCTGCTCGACGCGAACGAAGGCATCGTTTGCTCCACCTTCGGCGGTCGCACTGGCGACGACGATCTGCTTGACCAGCCGAAGCTCGAACGCCTTCACCGGGTCGAGGCGATAGACGATGTTGTAGGGGTTCTTATGGGTCGCGGAGTAGCGAAGCGTACACAGTGGATTCAGTGCCCGGATGGCTTCCTGTGCCCGGTCAGTGGAATCCACGCTTTGCGGTTCGTCGATGATGACGATGGGGCGTGTCGCCTGCACGAACTCAATGGGCGCTCGTCCGGAAAGCTGGTTCATCTCTTTGTAAATCACATTGCTTTTCCGCTCCGCCTCCGTACCTGTAAAATTCTTGCGGAATGCGTCGATGTTGATGACCAGGATTTGCAGCCTGTTGCTGACGGCGAACTGCCGCAGGCGGCTGAGTCGAACAAGTCCCATGCCTCAAGCGGTGCATCGGGATCGGAGATTTCGATGTCGTTGCGATGCTGGATCAGCCGGGCGTTGGCTTTCAGCTTATCAGGAGCCAGGAGCAAATTGTTGCCGACGCCCAACTCCGAGCGGGCTTGGCCGGTAAAGAGTCCATTGTCGTCCCAATTGCCAAGGTCGATCACCGTATATTCGGGCGCACCCTGGGGCTGGCCGTCGAACAGGTCGGTAACGGCTGCCACAGCATCAAGCTGGAAGGTCTGATTGGCGTCAAATTGCAGTTTCATGGAAACTCCCTTCGCGCTTCCGGGGGAAAAGTCGCCCAACAGTTCGAATTCTTCGAAGAGTTGCCTAGCGTTGGTTGGTAGATCGAACTCTCCAATAATTTTGGAGAGTTGGTTCGGAGGGCAGTTTGCCGGATTTTCCGGAAGACTGCGTTTCGGTCGAATTGATTTATCCGGAATTTCCGGATAGTTACCATCTTATTCATGGGTGCCCCCCTTGGTTCACGCGGAGACGCGAAGTCGCGGAGGAAGAGGCAGAAGGAGTGTAGTTGTTGACGATGCGGTGCAGTCCTTCCTTGAGCGTTGCGCCTCCAAAGTTAATGAGCAGCCCGACGGGCAAGTTCAGTAACCGGAGATAGGTCAGAACTTGCTTGGAGTGGACGGGGGCCAACTTTTCGACCGATTTCAATTCGACCACGACAATCCCCTCGACGAGCAAGTCCACGCGAAATCCCTCATCAAAATGCATGCCGTCATAATCGAACGCCACCGGCTTCTGTCGTTCAACGCGCACGCCCCGCCGCTCCAATTCTCGGGCCAGCACGATTTCATAGACCGACTCCAGCAGTCCTGGTCCCAGTTGCATATGCAGCTTCATCGCCGCATCGACAATGATTCCGGTAATTTCATCGATGTCTCTCGCCATATTTATTCTCCGCGTCCTCCGCGTCTCCGCGTGAGCCTAAACCGTTTTGAAGCTCGTGATGCCCTTGGTCTTGAACGTCTGCACGGCATTGGCCTTCAGTTGGTCGTTACCGGCAAACCCCTCATCCAGGCAGACGACTCGTTCCGGCTTGCCCTCGGCAATGGCCCGTATCAGTTCGAGGGTCAATTCTCGCTCCAGACAAATCACGAGCGCCCCACCGGCAACGCTGTGAACCGTCTTTCCGGCCAGCGTCTGCTTTTCGACGGGTGTTGTCAGCGGGAAACCGCTCTTCAGCAGCAGTTCGTAGAGAATGTCATCCGCCGTCCGTTCGTCTCGAATGTGATCGACGTGGAAGTCCAATTGGTTTTGGAGTGCCTTCGGCTCGTGAGCGACTTGAGCATCCCATGTCGTGAAGTTGGACTCGGCCAGTTTGAATACTCGAAAGCCCCGATCTTGACCTGCCGAATCCAGTGCCAGTTTTCCTGCGTCTTCGGCATTCAGCTTCTTGATAACGCGGCGGACTCGCTCTTTCGTGATGTCGGCGATCGTCGGGAAGTCTTTGCGATCCGTCGGCTCAGGAAGTTGGACGAGAATGAATCGCCGATTGCCACCGTCTTGCTTGTTCAATTCGAGAACTGCGTGGGCCGTGGTGCCGCTGCCCGCGAAGAAGTCAAGAACAATGTCATCAACATCATTTCCGGTGGTGAGACCAAGCATTCGAGCAATCAACGATGAGGGCTTCGGAGTGTCAAACGGGACTTCACCGTCGAATGTCTGTCGAATTTCAACCTTTGCATTGCGATTCGATCCAGCGAACTCGTAATCCCACCAAGTGACCGGAACAACTCCATCGCGCACTTCGGTCAAGAATTTCTTTTTGAATGGAAGCTCGCCGTCTGCGTCTTGGCCCCACCAAATACGATTCTCTTTCACGAGCGTTTCGTAGGTTGCAGGGGGAACGCGCCAACTGGTTCCAGGTGGAGGTACGCGTTCACGTCCCTGTGGATTCTTCACGATGTAGCACCTTTCATCGCGAAACTCTTTGCGGATGAGCGTCGAACGAATCCACGGTCCGCGTGGGTCGTTGTCCGGGTTTTTATAGTTCGCGAGTTGGTCATCGTTTCTTGGCAAAAGCAGTCGCTGAAAAGTCTCCGACCTCGAATAGGTGACAACGTATTCATGAGTGATCGAGACCGACTTTGCATCATTCGACGGCGTGTCCTTCTTCTGCCATGCCATCATTGCGACAAAGTTGTCCTCTCCGAATAGCTCATCCATCAGTGCCCGCAACTTATGAACCTCACAATCGTCGATGCTGATGAAGATCACGCCGTCCTCTCGAAGCAAATTGCGAGCGAGGTAGAGACGCGGATACATCATGTTCATCCACTTGGAGTGGAATCGTCCGTCCGTCTCCGTGTTGGTTCCGAACTTCGTTCCCGCCTCATCAACTTGGCCAGTGTATTCCAGGTAGGTTTGGAGCGATTCGGCGTAGTTGTCTGGATAGATGAAGTCGTTACCCGTGTTGTAGGGCGGGTCGATGTAGATCATCTTGACCTTGCCCAGGTACGATTTCTGCAACAGCTTCAGGACTTCCAGGTTGTCGCCCTCGATTAGGAGGTTCTCGGTCGTGTCGAAGTTGACGCTTTCCTCGGGGCACGGGCGCAGAGTCCCCAGGCTCGGGGCCTGAATCGTCTTGAAACAGTCAGCTTTGCCCGGCCAATTCATGCCGTAACGTTCCTTGCCCACGTCCACGGTCTCGCCCAAGGCCAGCTTGAGCCGGTCGAAGTCCAGCTTGCCCCCTTCGGTGCGGATTTCCGGGAAGAGGCGCAGCAATTCGGCGATCTTGTCCCCCGCCGAGTCATGTGAGCGAAGGTCAAAGTTGTCAGGTTCGGTCATCGGTGATTGCTTCATTGGGAACGGCCCTTCTTCGGTTGTTTTTTCTTGGCTGGCTTCGATGGCTTTACGGCCTTGCGTTTCTTTGGTGCGGGAAGCGCAGGTGGCGTGGACGAATGATCTGAGGAATCAGCCAGTTCGGCTTCGATCTCTTCCACGGTCGGTAGAGCAGATTTCAGATTCGGCGGCAAAGCGCGGGTCAGTTCGTACTCGGAGATGCCGATAGGTTTGTCTACGCCACGCAGGGTATATTCAGCGACGATGTGGTTGCGATCCTGGCAGAGGATCAAGCCGATGGAAGGGGCGTCGGCGGCGTGTCGAAGCTGGTCATCAACGACGCTCAGGTAGAAGTTCATCTTGCCCGCATACTCGGGCTTGAACTCCCCTTTTTTCAGGTCGATCACGACGAAGCAGCGCAGCTTCAGATGGTAGAACAGCAGGTCGATGTAGAATTCGCGGTCGCCCACCTTCAGGTAAAACTGGCGACCTACAAAAGCGAAGCCCTGCCCAAGCTCCAGCAGGAATCGTTCGAGCTGGTGCAGGAGATTGGTTTCCAGTTCCCGCTCATGGAATGGTTCCTGGAGCGTGAGGAAATCAAAAATGTACGGGTCTTTGAGCATCTGCTGAACAAGGTCCGACTGCGGAGGCGGAAGCAACCGCTCGAAGTTGGTGATGGCCTGTCCCTGGCGAGCATGTGCCTCGGACTTAATCATGAGCAACAGAACGTTGCGGCTCCAGCCGTTGGTCAGCGTCTGTTGCATATACCAAGCACGAACGACTAGGTCTTTGACTTTTTCCATTAGGATGATGTGGTGTGACCAAGGTACGGTCCAAATAAACGTCCCAAGCGAAAGTGCCACTGCCTGTGGCACTTTTCCGGCCTTCTCTAATTGTACCGCTGGTTGCGGCATTTTTGATTTCGCCGATTTTGCCACTGGTGCTGGCAAATTTGCTGGCAGAACCAATTGTGCCACTGCCGGTGGCACAATTGACCCTAGATCAGGATAAGTCCTATAAAACGTGAGCATTCGCTTGATGTTTCGCTCCGAAAACCCCTTCAGTTCGGGCAACTCGTTCTTCAACGCATTGGACAAACGTGGAATCACGGCAGCTCCCCAGCCTTCGTCGGACTGCCGACCGTCAATCAGTTTGCCGATGTTCCAATAAAGCTGGACAAGTTCGGCATTGACCGCCAATACGGCGCGCGATTGGGCCTGTTGGATTCGGTTCTTGATCTCTTTCAGAAGGATCGGAAAGTCATTCGAGAGGCCCTGTTTCTCTTTGCTCATGTACGTCTCCCAAACTGAATACTATGCCAACGCGACTTGGAAACAGTTTCCCCAAATATCAAAACCGATTTCACCGCAAAGGCGCAAAGTTCGCGAAAGAAGAGTATAGCCGTTTATCCTCTTTGCGTACTTAGCGTCTTCGCGGTAAAAAACTGACCCCTGAAAACTGAAAACTACGCCACCCTCCAGCGCAGCGTAAACAGCGTCTCACAAGTTGTCTGCTACTCAAGGCGGCGGCTGATTTCGTCGAGCAAGGAGTCCTTCTGCCGGTCCACGTCCCGGCTGGCTGAATCATAGGCACGCCATGCTTCATCCCGCTTGGTTTCCAGCCCTCGGAGCGTCCGCTGGATTTCAAGCTTCTCCGGCAGGTTGGAAGCCAGACGTGCGGACTTCTTCGCGTCCTTGATGTTCTGGTCGAGTTCCTCCAGGTCCGCCTTGAGGGAAGTGCGGCGGTCCTCTGCCCAGCGGTCGAGCTTGTCCATTTCGATGTCGAACCACTCGCCGTTTTTGGCGGACATTGCCGTTAGCAGTTCACTCTGCCGACGAGTCGTAGCATCCTTCAGAAGTGGCAAGGTCGTGGTCGGAATGGCAAGCGTATCCCCGGTCGCACCAGAAACGTCGAACAATCTCCGGCATTGGCCTTCGTCCAGTGCGTCGCCGTTGTCGGCCACGCCCGCGAGGATCAGGTGTTCCTCGGTTTCAAGGGCGTTCACGCTGAGACGTGTGCAGGTGAGCCAGCCGGATTTTCCGACCAACGGTGCCAGGACGGCGATTTTCTTGGCAGAACCGGAATAGTCGAATGTCACCTCGGCAGGCGATGGCTTGAGCGACTTGCCGTGGCCGATGATACGCTACGCGAGTGGATGACCGACGCGGTAGGTGTTGGCGTCTTCAACATGCTTGGCCATCTCTCCACGCATTTCGGCAATCTGCTGCGGCGAGAAATGCTGTTTGTCGTCCCCTGACTCTTCCCCTTCAGCCGCGTAAAGCGAGCGCGGTAGGTTTTCAGATCGCCGAAGGCGAAGTCATCAATGATGCTGACAAGGCCATAAAGCTCCAGCAGTGAGTTTTGCAACGGGGTCGCCGTCAGCAGCACTTTGCGGAACGGTGCGACCGCTTGCTTGATGGCATTGGCAATCTTGTTCGTCGGCTTGTAGACGTTGCGGAGCCGATGGGCTTCGTCGATGACGACCAGATCCCAAGGGGTCGGGCGAATGTACGGCTCCATCTTCTTGGTGAATTGGTACGAACAAATGACGACGGCATCTCGTTGAAACGGGTTTAGGTTGCCACCGCGAATGGCCTCGTTGAATGTTCGGGTTTCCAGAATCGCCGATGGCAGGAAGAACTTGTCGGCAAGTTCCTGCCCCCATTGCTTTCGCAGATTGGCCG
>JAYUVA010000792.1:0-5901 GCA_043754375.1 Candidatus Kuenenia sp.
TATCCCGAATGCAAAGTCAGTTCCCCCCGAGAGCATTTCGAGACGTCCCGGTCGCACACCTGCACCTGCCGCGATGAATGAAGACTCACAGTTTTTCGAATCGGATGAAGCTGTCCCAACGCCTCCCTTGAGCAATGGTGGATCAAGGCCGGAGACTCGTCCCGAGCCATCGCCGGTGTTTGAACTGGACCCAGTACCAGCACTCGATGATTCAATCACGCCACCGGGATCAACGCCTGCTGGCGGGCCACGTTCAACACCACAAAATCCCGCAGAATCCGATTTTCCCGCGCCAAGTTATCCGGATCGAAACTCCGCACCCGGCCTGAGCGATGGTGACATGTTCGATTCTCAGTCCGACGGTCGTCGTGAGTCGGACGATTCCCTGAATTTGCCCGCCATCAGCGATCGCCCGTCGCGAACGATTCCGGACCGTAGTCGCAGCGATTCAGGCACAGCGGGAGACACAGCTGACCGCCGCATGTCAAAAATGATGCGTCCGCAACTGAGCATTCAGAAGCGTGCGCCGGACACAGCGACTGTCGGCGTGTCACACGAATATACGATCGTCGTTTCCAACGAAGGTGATTCGACGGCCTACGATGTGATCGTGGACGACGAGCTTGGCAACGGTGCGAAGCTTGACAACTCCAGACCAACAGCCGATTTTGATCGCGTCAGTGGTAAACTCAGTTGGACGATCGACGAACTTGCGCCACGTACCAAACAGGAAATCGTGGTCCGCATCACGCCGGCAGGTGAAGGGACACTGGACGGGATCGCCACCGTTCGGTTCAAAGCTCAGGTCAAGTCGGCCACCGTCATCACGGCTCCAAAGCTGAAGCTCGAAGTCACGGGCCCGAATGAAGTGAAGGTAGGCGACGAAGTACAGTTGCGCTATGTCATCAGCAACAACGGCTCCGGCAACGCCAGTAAAGTGATTCTGCGCAGCGTGCTGCCTCCTGGCCTGAAGCATTCCGAAGGCGGTGATCTGGAGTATGAAATTGAGAACCTGCGGGCTGGTGACAGGGAAGAAATTGATCTGACCGTGATTGCTGCGGAACCGGGTCGAATCCGTGCCGTTTCCGAAGTCACAGCATCGGGGGTATCCGCCGACAAGGCGACGACCGACATCGAGATAGTCGGTTCCCAATTAACCATCCAGAGACTCGGACCTGAACGCCGATTTGTCGGTCGCAGAGCAAAGTTTCAGAACATTGTTGCCAATGAAACGAATTTCGAAGCAACAAATGCTGTCGTGACCGAGGAGGTTCCTGAGGGCATGCGGTTCATTTCCGCAGACAACGGTGGCGAATACAACCCTCAGACCGGTCACATTCGCTGGGAACTTGCCAGTCTGGCTTCAGGCAAGCAGATCGTGCTGGAAGTCGAACTGGAAGCGGAATCCGCAGGACAGCGGCAGACAGTGGTCGAAGTTGTGGAGCACGCCGGATTCCGTTCGCAGGCCACAGAAAACACCGTAGTGACCGTCGCAGATTATGAAAACATGACGGCAGATATCAGTCGTCAGGACGCACCTGTCGCGATTGGCGAAACCTTCGGTTTCACGATCACGATTGAAAACCGAGGCACGGCAGTCGCTCATAATGTCGAAATGGTGATCGACGTCCCGGAAGAAATCACGGTGAAGGCGGCTGGAACACGCACCATTCCGGCTCGACGGACTGGCAATTCCGTGCGTTATGCCATTGTGGATGCGATTCAACCATCTGAAAAAATGACGTTTGAACTGAAACTCCAGGGTGAGCAAGCGGCACAGAACGCCCTCGTCCGAGCATCGTTGAAGTACGAGCAGATGACCGAGCCTCTGATCGTTTCTGAGTCCGTCACGATCTTTGATGACCGACCGTAACGCCCGCACAGATGAACTCCTGAAGAATTCGGCTCATCGCGGCAGCCGCATCCTTTAGCCACGTGCCCGGCTGGGCCCGCGATCAGCGTCCCGCTGCATGGAGTCCCGCGCGCGGGGCGTTGCCCACGCGGTTAAACGAATGTGCCATCCTCGACCACTCGCGGTTTATCCGGCAGCCCGGGCCTGCAGAGATCGGCAACTACAACCACACGGCCTCATTCCTGCATGCAGCTTCAATCCGGGCGGCGGGTTGTTTAGACTGACGATCGACTGACTGAGTTTTTCCGCTGCTGTCCCGTGTCTGCGTGATCCATGCCCCTGATTCCCATCAACACCGACGCACCGCTGTATCACTTCCCGTATACCACGATCGGGTTGATTGTGGTGAACATCATCTGTTTTGCGGCGACCGGATTCGCGTTAAATGACAGGCTGCTGGAGCCATGGCTGTTGCAATATGGTGATGGGCTGAATCCGCTGGAATGGATTCCCGCCGCGTTTGCTCACGGGGGCGTGATGCACCTCATCGGCAACATGTTTTTTCTGTGGGGATTCGGACTGGTTGTTGAAGGCAAGCTGGGCTGGCGTATCTTTCTTCCGCTGTATCTTGGAATGGCAGCTGTGTGGGGCGCGAGCGTGGATCTGCTTACACTGCACCGGACGGATGAGTACGTGCTGCGGTCAGAACTCCGCGAACTTCATGTAAGTAATTTCGAAGAGTTCAAGGAACAGTGGGAGGAGTTTGACTCAGAGATTGACGCGAGAACGGCACTCAACATTGCCAAGGGGCGCTGCCTCGGGGCGTCCGGGGTTATTTTTTCGCTCATGGCGATCAGTCTTGTGTGGGCGCCGAAAAATGAAATGCACATCGTTGGTTTCCTGTTTTACCGTGCGGTTTCGTTCGATGTCACCATTATGGTCTACTCATTGTGGTATCTGGCGTTCAGTATTCTGGCACTGCTGCTGTCGAAGTTTGAAATGGGATCATCCGGTCTGCACATGGTCGGCTGCGTGATTGGCTTTACGGTGGGTGTCGTGTTCCTCAGGATGGGATGGGTTGATTGTGAAAAGTGGGACCTGTTTTCGGTCCTCAGCGGAAAATACGGTCGCTTTGCAGAGGCGGACTGGGCCATTGGAGGGCATTCTCCTACCGGCAGGACTTACGGCGAACTTCCACTTCCGACCGGAACAGAAGAGGTTGCCGACGGAGCATCGACAGGCAAGCGTGCCATTAAATCCTCGAACGCGATGAAACGCGTCAATGCGTTGATCGACAGTGGCGATGTGCTCACTGCCGCTGAAGAATTGATGACGATGCGACTGCATGAGACAGACATCTGCCCCGACGAAGCTCGGATGAGAACGCTCGCCATGGGGTTGCTGCAGGCTCAGGCGTTTGACGATGCCGAAATCTGGCTGCAGGAATACATCGATCACTATCCGGATGACAATTCCTGGGCTCGCATTCGGATGGCGCAGCTGCTGCTCACACAGTTTCAGCGCCCCGCCGCCGCGCTGCGGACGCTGAAAGGTCTCTCGCTGGAAGGCGTTAACGCACAAATGCAGACTTTGGCTAAGAAAATTGTGCGAACGGCGAAGGAGCAGATTCTCAGCGGTGTTCAGGATGAGGAACCAGAATGGTAGCCAGTGAAGCGGACCGACAATTAGTAGCACGCATTCGCGCTGGTGAAGCGGATGCCTGGCAGCAGTGCATCGATCTGTACGAAGGTCGTCTGCTCGCTTTCGCGCGGACCCGCTTGCAGGATCGATCGGCGGCGGAAGACATCGTGCAGGAAACGTTTCTGGGATTCCTGAAGGCCCTGCCGAACTATGATGATCGGACACCGATGGAGTCCTGGTTATTTTCGATTGCCGCACATAAGCTCATCGATTTCATGCGTCGTTCCGGTCGTCGTCCTGTGTTGCCTTTGTTGACGTCCGAATCCAAAGACGGTGCCGCGCGGGATTTGACCGGGCCAGGTCGAGCGGCCTCAAGCATGATGCGGAGCAGCGAAAAATCCAAAGCCGAATCGACAGTGATCGAATCATGTCTGAGGGATCTGATTCAGGACTTCAAGGCCAACGGAGCATGGGAACGACTGCATTGCGTGGAACTCATCTTCGTACTGGGTTGGGCGAATAAAGACGTCGCCGTGAGACTCAACACGACAGAACAGGCTGTCGCGAATCACAAGTTTTTCGTGGTAACGAAACTCAAAGAGGCCGCAAAATCTGCAAGAATCGAGGACAGCATTCTGTCGAATCTCGGCGTCGATTAGGCAAATCGGGATCCGGCGAGCGGAGTGGCGTAAGCCCTCCGGTACCTCGTTTTTGGTACCGGCAAGCCGCTCGCCAATTTTCTCAGCACGCGGGTTCGCGGTTGAGCACTCGACTCAGAGAGTCAAGCTACGGAATTGAGCACTCGACTCAGAGAGTCAAGCTACGGGATTGAGCACACGATGAGCCGGGAACTGTTTGGTGTACTGAACGTCGACAAGCCTGCGGGTGTGACGTCGCGGGATGTTGTGAATTCGGTGCAGCGGGTGATTCGCCCGACGAAATGCGGTCACGCCGGGACGTTGGATCCGATGGCAACGGGCGTGCTGCTGATCGGTATCGGGCCTGCGACACGGCTGATCACGATGCTGCAGGACGGGCCAAAGACGTACGTTGCGGAATTTGTGCTGGGCCGGACAAGTGATACAGATGACAGCACGGGGAAAGTGGAACACCTGCCGACGCCGGCCGAATTACCGACGCGGGAAGTCATCAATGCACGACTTCAGTCAATGACGGGCGTCGTGTCGCAGGTGCCACCGAACTTTTCCGCCGTGCATGTGGATGGACAGCGTGCTTATGCTCTGGCGCGGCGCGGCGAGGCAGTCGAACTGGCCCCGAAAAAAGTGGAGATTCATTCCATCCGGTTGCTGAGCTACGCATGGCCTCGCCTGGAACTCGAAATTATCTGCGGTTCCGGCACGTACATTCGTTCGATCGCTCGGGATCTCGGCCATCTGCTGGGCTGCGGCGGGCTGATGAGTCGCCTCGAAAGAACCCGCGTCGGACCGTTCGGCATCGGCGAGGCAATTCCTGCCGGCGATCTGACACTCGCAGGTATCCGGACGGCGCTCCTCCCGGCAGTCAGCATTGTGCAACACATGGCACAGTATGACTGTTCACCGGAAGACGTCGCTGATCTGCTGTGCGGTCGTGCCCTCTCAATCGTTGAAGATCAACTTCGCTCAAGTCATGGACTCATCGCCGATGAGCAGATCGCCTTAACCGCCAATGGGTTCAGTGAACTGCTGGCAATCTCCATCGTCACGCCGGACCTGCGCCTACAGCCACGAACTGTTTTCATTCGCCCCTGATCCTCTGTCAATCCAACGAATTGAAATTGAATCTGCAGGCCGGACCAAGCGAAGCGCCGTTCCGGCAGAACACTCTCTCCGGTGAAGAACACTCTCTCCGGTGACAGGCACCTTGACACCGGCACCTTGACACCTCTCCGAATTACCGGAAAACCGGGTGCTATCGCACTGCGGCTGATACCAATGGCGAACAGATCAACTGCCATTAGGCGTGAGCCACGGGCAAAGGATATGCCAGCCCAACGGGCCTGAAGAGCGCAACTTCAAGCTCCATTGCCTACCCGCTGCACTGAAGAGCCTTGAAGAGGGCAACGGGAATGAACGCATTCGGCAAGATAATTTGATCAGGTGAAGGGCGGCTGATTGATGGTTGTTCCGCTGCTGAAGGCTCATCACGCGGAGCGTGATGGCAACTTTGAGCCGCTGTGTCGCTTTCGAACGCGCGAGGTATATCGAACGGATCGAACATTGTAAGATCAGGGAGTCTATCAGTCGTGAAATGAGGGCTCTCGTGTGAACTTACAAAGCTGTCCCGACAAATCGATGCTCGACGCTTTTGCCGCTGGCCAACTTCCAGGTGAGAGCGCCGCAGTCGTCTCCCGCCACATTGACGGTTGCCAGATATGTCGTACGAAGGTCGGTGGGCACGATCAATCG
>JAYUVA010000793.1:0-9983 GCA_043754375.1 Candidatus Kuenenia sp.
TTAAAACTGGGTCTGAACTGCACGGCGATGATGCTGCGCATGGTCACTGTGGCCAGGATGTTGCCGAGTGCTTTGTTGACTGGTGAGGAGAATTCTGCCGACGATCAAATGGCAGATATAAATCATCAATCATCTGTCGGACTCAGCCGCCAGCCGCCGACGGCCTGCGAGTAAGGCTTCAATGCATCAAGCAGTGGTTCGCCGATCATTCCCAGCGACCATCGCGCGCTGTCCGGTATGAGGGACGACCCCGGGTCAAGCGCAAATGCTTCCAGAAGTCCAGGCACGGCAGGTTTCGCGCGCATCAACCCCAATGCGATGGCTGACATGCGCCGCACCAATTCCTGTTCCGGCATCATGCCGGATCGATCTGCCACCCGTCCGAGAAAGGATTTCGTAATATCCGGGTCAGGATCGTTTTCATGGAACAATCCGAGCGTCCACATGGCCGCCGTCCGCTTGAAGATCCCACCGAGTGCAGACTTACTGAAATTGGGTTCCAGAAATGCATGCAGGTCCTTCAGACGCTCCAGACCGGCGTATTGAATCAGATACGATGACTGCAACCCGATGTTGGCTCCAGCGGGGATCAGGGCGGGATTCTTCAGCATTTCTTCATTTCGCATCAGTTGGTTCCGCACTGCATCCCGCACGGACACATCCGGATACAAATGCATCAGCCATGCCGATGTCACCAGAACCTCATTCCGCGGATGTTCGAGCAACGGAACGCAGCGATCCGAAAACTGTGCTGCGCGAAGTTCTCCCAGCAGCAGCAGGCATTGTTCAATCCCCTGCCAGTCGTCGGGGTTCGCCGTCAGGGTGTCGCTGGCCATCGCAATGATGCCCTCTCGCAGTTGAGGCTGTTCTTCGGCGATAAGAAGCGACATCTCACGCGCGACGTTTCGCACTTCGAGGTGCTTGTCGCTCAGTTGTTCATGCAGCCAGCCGGAACGTTCAACATTCGGAAATCGTCGCATGACGTGGGCAGCGGTCATGCGGACGACCGCATCGCGATGACTGCGTCCCGTTGGCAGCGCCGGGATGAGAACATCCGGATTCACGCGGTCTAATGCCGCCCATGCTGCGGCCGCGACACCATCTGAAGTATCCGCACACAGGGGAAACATTCCGGCATGGGCTTCCGGTTTCGCGCTGGACAGGAGCTGGATCGCCAGCAGCCGTTCCGGCACACTGCCCTGAATCAGCCATTCTGCTTCCGCCAATGCCTTGTCCTGGGCCAGAACCGAAAGCGCCCTCGCCGCCGCCCTGCGCTTTTCGAAAGCCAGCAGCTCGCCGCGCACGACAGAATGCAGCAGATCCGAAGCCTGTGAGTCACCGAGCGCCGCCAGTCCTTCACAGGCCAGCGACACAGCCAGCGTAGTTTCAGAACCCGCTGCGAGTCGTTGTTTCCAGATGTCGCCTGCCGCCGTTACTTTCCAGCGAGCAAGAGCAGCGTCGATCCAGAGTCGCTGCGAGTCATCAGCATGTTCATCCAGCTTCAGGACGGCCGCAGCAGATTGTGTGAAATCGGCATTCACGAGAGCTCGGGCACACGCAAAGCGGACACGCAGATTGGCATGCGATTCCAGATGTTTCAACAGGATATCTGCGGAACCGCTGATGTCGTATAGTTTTTCGTACGCGACTCGCGCCAGACTGAGGGCTGCGGTCTCCAGCAATTCAGCATCGTTGATTTCATGGAGTGTTTTGTCGAACAATGGCACAAATCGCGAGTCCAGTTTTTTGAAGGTCCGAGGAGGAATCAGATGCGGCTCAAGCAACATGCGCATGGGAAGTCCGTCGAAGCGTGCAATATGAGCAATAACGACAGGCCCCTGAAATGGGCCACGCGGGTTGAATTCCGGATTGGGAAGTTCGCTTTGTCGTACGTCGGTGCCTTGCTGTTTGTCGGCCCAGTTCGGATCGAGTATTTCCTGACCCGACGTACCGGCGGGCAGCATGAAGAACAGCAGCGCAAAGGCCGGCGACACACAGAAAAAACGCCGCATTCGGTGTGGATGGAGGGTCATCACGTTGCTCTCGAATGCCATTCGATTCAGGAAACGCATCAGTCGGGCTGGCTCAGGCGACGCACGCGGGCGTACAACACAATGAGCAGGACACCGCACAGAGTTGAACTGATCCACCACGCAGACGGAATCAGATTGAATGTCTGAAATCCATCCGCTTCGATCGCGCTCAATGCGGCCGCCAGGGGATTCAGTCGGAGCGTACTTTCCACCAGCGAATGGCCGAACGGGGCATCGAGATTGACCCAGACCAGCAACGTTCCGGCAAAAAGTGAAATCAGAATGCCGTACGCGACAGTCGTCGCCACTGCTGTTGAACGAAAGAAACTGCTCACCGTCGCGCTGATCAACATTGACAGCAATGCAGCAAGAATCAGGCTCACAATCACCTGCCTGACTTGCGCCTGCAGGTTGGGCTGAATCAGCATAATTACGGCATAACCCGGCAGCGTTGCACACAGGAGCAGCCCGAGGGTCAGCACGACGCTGATGAGTTTGCCACTCAGAATCCGGCCAGCGCTCATCGGAGTTACGCGCAACAGATTCCAGCTACCGCTTTCCATTTCCCCCGCGATCATACTTGCCGCAAGTCCGGGCGTGAGCAACACGATCAATGCCACCTGCAGCACAATTATGATGGCTCCCGTAAAGTTGACACCCCGTGATTCAGCACCACCGGCGGACGCCAGCGTCAGCATCAGTGACAACACGGCACAACCGGCAATGAGCCGCAGCAACCAGTGCAGCCGACCAAACTGACGACAGCGAAACTCTTTGACCATCACGGGATTCAGCAACAACGGAATCCCCTTTGAACGACGCTGCGGATCGACCAGATAGAGTACTCGTCGCGCGGTCCGAATGCCCAGCGACTGTTCGTCGGTGATGCTGCCCTGAGAGCGAGATCGATCGACCAGCGAGTGAGTCAGACGCACAATGCACACAATGCTGCCAACCAGAATCGATAAACCTGTCAACACCAGATACCAGAACATGACCGGACGACTTTCCGCCAACCCCGAACCTCCGATCGAACCCTGGTTCAGCATCTGCATCAGCGAAGGGATCGGGGAAATCAGTTTCAACCATCCAGCACCGCGGGCGATGGGGCTGTCGCTTCCCTTCAGAAAGAAATCGGGAAACGTGGGCACGATGGTTAATGCAAATGTCACCCCGTAGCTCCAGCGCAGAGCCGCTTCGGTGCTTCGACAAAAAGTTCCAACCAGAATTCCGAGCACGATCAGTTGAGTGCAGACGAGCAGCAGGAATCCATAGAGTCGAAGCACATCTGTCAGTGTCAACCCACCCATCAAAAAACAGCAGGCCATTGCGGGCAGGGTTGCAAACAGCAGCAGCACCACAAAGCCCAGCATCGCCCCGGCCTTACCAAAGTAGATCGATGCGCGCGAGAGCGGAGAATTCAGCAGCAGTTCCAGCGTTCGCCCGCGTACTTCATTGACAAGTGATGTGGACGGAAATACGGGCACGATCAGGATTGCAGCCCCCAGCATAGCGTACGTGAGCCACTGCCATGTCTCGCGTGCCTGCTGTCCGTTGAGGTCGGAAATACCACTGGATGGCCACTTCAGGATGACAACTGCGGCAAACGCGATTGCAGTGGCCACCAGAATGAGCAGCGTTCTACGATTGCGCAACAGCCCGAGGAGTTCGCGTTCGATGATCACAAGACATCCGTTCATCGCGCCACCTCCCGAGCCAAAATTGACGGCGCTGCCGCAGACGCTGTGGCCAGGCCCGTGCGTTCCGCTTCAGCCACGCGTGCGGCCGAAACAAACGCTTCCTCCAGGTCACCAGCGACTTCACGGAACTGCGCGACTTTATCGCCTGCCACAATGAGCTGTCGCAACACGTCAGCCATGGTTTCGTCAGACGCCGATGTGCGACATCGAATGATGAACTCTGTTGCTGACACCGTGACTTCCGCCGTCGGCTCCAGTATTTTTTTCAATTTGTCGCCAACTTGGGTCAGTCCCGCTGCTGACAGAAACTGTATCTCCATCGTTCGCAGCTGAGAAAGCTCCCGCGTGACTTCCTGCAGCGTGCCAAACGCCCGCAATTTGCCACCAGCGACGATCGCAACTTTGTCGCAGATTCGTGACAACTCCGGAAGAATGTGACTGGTGACGATCAGTGTTTTCCCCTCGGACGCCAGCCTCAGCAGGATATTCCGCATTTCGATCCGTGCCTCGGGGTCCAGACCGTTCGCCGGTTCATCCAGAATCAGGACTTCCGGTTTGTGCAACAACGTGCGTGCGATCCCCACACGCTGCTGCATCCCGTGACTCAGACTTTCCACGTAGCGATCCTGCATCCATGACGAATTGGTGAGTTCCAGGACCTCGGCAATGCGGTTGCGACGTTCTTTACGCGGGATGCCGAAGGCCGCACCGAAGAAATCCAGATACTCCCGGACGCGCATGTTGTCATACGATCCGAACTTGTCAGGCATGTAGCCGACCAGTCGTCGCACTTTAGCAAGATCCCGCACGCAATCCGCGCCGGCAATTCTTGCGACACCGGACGTCGGTCGCGACAACCCGACCAGAATCCGAATGGTGGTCGTCTTACCAGCCCCGTTCGGCCCAATAAAGCCCAGGATACTGCCGCGATTGAGCGTCAGCGACAGATTATCCAACGCCACGAACTCACCGTAGTGTTTCGAAAGGTCACGAATTTCAACGACAGGAGTCTGGTCGGTCATGATTCGTACAAAATCTGCTAAAAAGAGGTGAAGGAATCAGGGAAGTCGGCAGAATTCTTTTGTCTCCGATGAGGCGGTTCGGGACAACCTGTTTCAGGGATCTTCAGCCATTCGGCTCCCGGTCAATGTCAGTCCCAGCCGCGAAATTTCCCAATAGTCGTTTTGTGTGTCTGAGACATTTTCATCGGCAGCAGGCTGCGATTCATCCAGTTCACTGACGTCCAACGCAATATACAACCGACCTTCGCGTAAAGACTCGCGGATCAGGTCCACCGGAACCGAGATGGACTGTGTACCCAGCGGACTGTCCAGGCTTTTCACTACCGCCTGCGATTCAAAGCTGCCAGCAGACACCGTGACCGTTCGCGAACCTGCTCGAATGAACAATTCGAGTTCAGCACTTTCCACTTCGAACGGAAGACACACTGCGGGAATCTGAAACTGCATGAATGATCGACTGCTCGCCTCGGTCTTTGACCACTGACGTCTCCCGTTATCGAAGATTGAACTCAACCCTGCCCCTTCGGAATCCTGTGTTGTGCGAAGCGCAATGAACGGCGACGGAATCGTGATCCGACTACCAATCTTCGGTTGTTCCATCCGCAATGGATGCACGACCAGCAGCGAACGTTCCCGACGCACGTCGGAATCGCCAATATTCAGCATCTGACGATTCGATTGAGCCCAGAACAACAGACTTGCTACCTGCGGAAATCCCTGATCGCCTGCTGTATTCTCGAACACCGAAGCATAGACCTCGGCTCGGCGCCGCTGCTGATCAGAAACCAGCGTGCCGCCTGAGAAATTTCCGACCGCCAGCACGTCCTGCGGCGTACCTCGAAACTGACCAGCGGAATCAAGTACAAGACTCATGCGATCGGGGCTCATTCCCGCAATCATCAAGTCGCCAGTTTCCGATAAACCACCGGATTCCAGTGATCCGACAACACCTTTTTCATCAAACGTGGCTGTGACCGACAATGGATGCTGCAAAGTTTCCAGCGATCGTTCGGAAAACGTCCGAATTCCGTCGGGTGGTTCGAGACCTTCCCAATGGCAACTGTCGATGCCGGTCCATACAAGTCGTCGATAATTGCGGTTTGTCGGATCAGGATCCACCTCAATGATCGTGCCATCTGTGCTCGATACGTTGAGTGCTTCAGATCCGAAGTCAAATACCGATGCATAACCATCAGATACCAGCCGCTTTGAACCCGGCACGGATTGAATGACCGCCGTTTCAATGACGGTTTTCGGTGCTACGCCACGCCCGAGCGAACCGAGTCCCACGGCTGGAATTGCCACCAGGATCGCGATCACAGGCAGCAGCAGAATGAGGCGTTCCCCTTGTTCGCGACGCTGCAACCAGACTCCCACAACCAATAATAGAGCTGGAAAGCAGAGTGTCAGACCAATTGCGGTAAAGCGCGATGGGATTCGATAGCCGATAACGCTGGCGGCTTGTTCGGTCACTGAATTCTGCCGGAGCATCGGTTCCTGACGATTAACGAACAACGCCGACTGCATGGGTTCCGCAGATGGAATCAGTCGAAACTGGGGTGTGTCTTCCCGCGTCCGTGTTTGAGGTAGATAGAACACGGAGGAGTCCACGGTGGTGACAACGACGGTGCCGCGACCAACAGAAACACGCATCGCAACCGGCCAGCCGTCGATGTTCCAGATGGCCTCACCGCCATCCTGGACGACGCGTACATAACGGATGGGTTCATCGAACGTTCGTTCGACCTCGCGTGTTGGGTATGTCTGTTTGCGGTATTCCGGATTGAGAGTCAGCAGCACAGAATTCGCCGTCGTCTCACCCACGACCGATAGTGGAAGTGCATCGTCCAACAGCGAACGCGCTGCATCGATCCCAGTGCGGTCCAGACGAATCCATAACCGTCCACCGCGCTGCAGCCACGCGCGAATGGAGTCGATTGCATCCGGATAGTGGAGCAGTTTTGAGGACGTGACCGTCAGTTGATCAAGTGGTTCCAGACACTCTGCGTGCGAACTCAGATCTGCCGGCTTGATGGTGGTCACGCTCTGCTCCATCCGCCGCGAGTACGACATGAGCCTCAGCAGATTCAGTGTTGAATCCATGTGTTCGGTCGGTTCCTCGGGGTCAGACAGGCAACCCGTCAGGCCCAGCATGGGATTTGACGAGATCAGCCCTGCATACGTCGGAATGAATTCATCGTGCTGACTCCTGTGGATGAGACCATCCTCAGCCCCGTTCGGGAACAACAGATACGCAAAGTCGCTGATCGGCGTCTCGACTCTGCCCACCCGAACCGGCCATGAGGTTTCGAAAGTCGATCTGGCAGGGACGGAGAATTTCTTCGCATACTGAAGTCCTCCGCTTGCCTCAGGCGTCACCACGATCAGCGCAGTCTGGGTTTCGGAGCCTTCATTCGTGACTGTCGCCCTGGTCATACCCCAGCGACTCGAAACATGTCGCCCGATCCCACCGGCGTTCATTCGCAACGTCAGGTTCGGTTGAGCCGCAGGTATCGGTTCATCGCCGCACACGCTTTGAACCGAAATCAACAGCAAGGCCGATAGGAATCCAAGCGACAGCCCGAGACGGACGATCTTGATTCCTGAATTCACAGAAACAGGTCGGCATTGATACGACGACATAGGTTTGCTCGACAGGTGCATCGGTTTGTGCGAAATGCATGGTTGAAATAGGTGTCTGTGGTCGAAAAAAGTCTCTGAAACTCTCCGGCATTCGCTGCTGGCGTGGTTTCTGATGCCTCCAAAGTTTCAGACACCTTTCTCTACACGATTTATTCAGAAAAAGGGATTGCAGCAACCAACGCGAACTTTCACAACTCAACGGGAGCTCGATCCCGAAAAACGTCGTTATTCATGCAATCCAGCCTTACCAGATCCGCAACTGTCAGGCCAGCAGTTCCTGAATCACATTCGCCTGCTCAACGCCTGTGAGCTTCGAATCCAGTCCTTGAAATTTGTAGGTGAACCGAGCGTGATCGATGCCCATCTGATGCAGCAGCGTGGCGTGAACGTCATGCACAGAGACTCGATTTTCGACGGCATGATAACCCAATTCGTCTGTGGCACCGTAGCTGAAGCCAGGCTTGAAACCGCCGCCGGCAAACCACATCGTAAATCCTGCCAGATGATGGTCTCGCCCATTTCCCTGAGCCATCGGCGTGCGGCCAAATTCCGAACCGAACACGATGATCGTGTCCTTCAGCATGTCGCGTTGCTTCAAATCCGTGATGAGTGCTGCGACCCCCTGATCAACTTCTTTGGCAGTGCCGGCAGAATGCTCTTTGACAGAACCGTGATGATCCCAGTCGCGATGGTACAGTTGAATAAATCGCGTACCGCGTTCGGCCAGGCGACGTGCCAGCAGACAGTTAGAGGCGAACGAACCGTCGCCGCCCTTTGTCCCGTATAAGTCAAAGATGTAATCCGGCTCTTTGCTCACATCCATGAGATCGGGTACGCTCGACTGCATTCGAAACGCCAATTCGTACTGACTGATGCGCGTCGCGATTTCCGGATCGTGGTACCGATTGTCGGCGATGCCATTCAGCTTCTGGACGGCATCGACGACGTCTCGTTGTTGTTTCTGCGTCACGCCTTTCGGATTACCGACATACAGCACCGGATCGCCCGTCCCGCGAAATTCCACGCCTTGAAACTGGCCTGGCAGAAAACCGGAATGCCATTGTCGCGCCGCGATCGGCTGCTTCTGTCCAAATCCTCCGGTGGACACCATGACGACGAAACCTGGCAGACTTTCGGATTCTGCTCCAAGGCCATACAGCAGCCACGAACCCATCGCCGGACGTCCGGCAATCATGGTTCCGGTATTCATGAATGTGTGAGCTGGATCGTGATTGATCGCATCCGTATGCAGCGATCGGACGATGCAGATATCATCGGCACATTTTTCGCCCAGCATCGGCCAGATTTCCGCAATCGACTGCCCCGATTGGCCCCATTGTCTGAAAGGGTGCTGAGGCGCGAAGCAGTTGAGCTTCTGCCCCTGAAGCTGGGCGATCTGTTGCCCCTTCGTGACAGACTCCGGCATCTCCTTGCCGTTGAGTTCCGTCAACTTCGGTTTGTTGTCGAAGGTGTCGATGTGCGTCATTCCGCCCGCCATGTAGAGCCAGATGATTCGCTTGGCTCGCGGTTCAAAATGCGGCGGATTGAGAACACCGTTCCCATGCGGCCCCGTCGCATCCTGCGCTGCGTGATTCTGCCCGGCCAACAATGACGTCAGGGCCATCGAACCAAGGCTGAGACCCGAATTTCGCAGGAATGTCCGCCGAGCGACATGAGCGGGAAGTGAAATCATAGAGACGACTTTCATGCAGAATACACTTGCCGGATACCATGGAGATTATACTCCACGCGGTCAAGATCAAGAGAATTGGCGAGCGGCATCCGTAAGCTTGCCGGTACGAAAACAACGTACCGGAGGGCTTACGCCGCTCCGCTCGCCGGACTCAATTCTGGCCGCGCAAAGCATAACAGCGCAGCGCCGAAGTTGCGACTTAACGCACAAACGGACGCGCCGACCTGCCCATGAAACGCCGTCTGGTTTCTACGCGACATTATGAACGCTGCGGCGGGACACCAGCCAGGCCGACAGCAACGTCAGCATCACGGTTGCGATGACAGTGACGGAAACACACGCCAGCATTGATGGCAATTCCGCCGTTACCGGCAGAGTCGTGTCATACAACAATCGCCGCAGTCCGGCCACGCCATAGGTCAGCGGATTGGCGCGGATGAGCCAGTACAGCCAGCCGGAATCGCCGCCAGGAAAAAATGCGCCGGACACCAGCCACATCGGCATCAGGAATATACTCATCACGGCGTGAAATCCCTGAGTTGAATTCATCGGCCATGCGATGATAAATCCCAGCGCTGTGAGTTCGGCAGCTATCAGCACCAGAAACCCGGTTGCCATTAACATGCGTGTCACTGACCAGGTCACCTCGATCGGTGAACCAAGCCCGATCGCAGAGATCAGCGGTCCGATCAGCAGGAACAAACCGGCATGTAGAATGGAGAGCAATGTGCCGGCGGTCAGCTTGCTCAGCACAATCGTCAACCGCGAAACCGGCGCCACCAGGATACCCTGCAGAAATCCTTCCCGGCGGTCTTCGATGATTGAGATCGTGGAAAAGATGGCCGTGAAGAGTACGATCAGTGCCGCCACGCCCGGCAGAAAATATTCCTGA
>JAYUVA010000794.1:0-4113 GCA_043754375.1 Candidatus Kuenenia sp.
TTGAAGACCGGCATCATTGGTTACGGAGAGAATATTCATGTCCTGGTCAAGGAACCAACGAGCGATCTCACGGAATTGACGAACGCCGTCAAGAGCATCAAGAACGATGAATCCGGCAAGGAAAACGTTTTCGCGGCGATCGATGAAGCGCTCAAAACGTTCACGCCTTTCAAACGCAAAATGAAGGCGAACATGATGATCATCATCGTGACCGACGAACGTGGTGACGATTTCCAGGCTCTCGAATCGATTGTGAAGCGCTGCACTCGCGACGGGATCAAAGTTTACTGCATCGGAAATGCTTCGATCTTTGGTCGCGAGAAGGGCTTCGTGCGATACAACTGGGAATTCGACGGCGAAAAATTTGAAGAAGACATTCCTGTCGATCAGGGCCCCGAAACCCCAATGGCAGAGGGCCTGGACCTGCCGTTCTGGACAAACACTCCCAGCGATCTGACGCGCATGTCGTCAGGCTATGGACCGTACACGTTGTCTCGATTGACCGCCGAAACAGGTGGCCTCTTCCTGATTGCCGACGACGCAGTTGGCGACAAATGGGATCCGCAGATTATGCGGCAATATGCTCCTGATTATCGACCGCAGGCGGAGTATATGAAGCAGCTCCAGGGCAATTTTGCCAAGCAGGCACTGGTCACTGCGGCTCAGCAGGTAATGACCGAGGACGTGCCGATTCCACGGCGCGTTTTCCAGGCCAACAACGACAACATTCTGCGTGAACAGATCACGGAAGCTCAAAAACCTCTGGCGGTACTGGACTATTTTCTCCAGCGGACGCATACGATTCTCGAAGCAGGCGAAAAGCACCGTGACAAACTGGATTCCGATCGATGGCGCGCGGGCTTTGATCTTGCCATGGGCCGCATCCTGGCCATGCGCGTGCGTGCATTTGGATACAATGCAGTGCTTGCCGAAATGAAATCCAATCCGAAGAAATTTGAAAAGCCTGAAAGCAATCAGTGGAGTCTGGTCCCGGCAGAATCCGTGAATGCCGGTGCTACCATTCGCAAGATGAATGACAAAGCGTTGGAGTATCTGAATCGCGTCATCACTGAGCATCCTGGCACGCCGTGGGCGTATCTTGCCAAAGTCGAATTGCGTGATCCGCTAAGTTGGGAGTGGGTCGAAGGCCACACCCCGATCGCGCAAATGGCCGATGCCGGCCAAAATCGCAGTCCGCAGTTTGCCGCTGAGGAAGAAGAGCGTCGGCAACAGGAACAGAAACGACAGCAGAAGAAAAACATCAGCCGGCCAAAACTGTAGTGCAGTTGCAGTTGCTGCATTCTGGACAAGCATGGCCGAACCCTCGCCAGAGAAACTCGGCAGCAGCATGACCACTGAGCGACGGTAGTCCAGGCCGAGGCAGTGTTTCATGGCCATGTGACGGACATGAATGTCCATCCTACAAATGAGCAGGTCGCAGTACGGTTGACATGTCGCACAAGAATCAGAAGTTTGAACTTGTCAGTGAGTTCGCTCCGGCGGGAGATCAACCCGCTGCCATTGCATCTCTGATCAAAGGCATTCACGATGATAAGCGCACGCAGGTGCTGCTGGGTGTGACGGGATCCGGCAAGACGTTCACCATGGCAAACGTCATCCAGCATGTGCAAAAACCAACGCTGGTCCTTTCGCACAACAAGACTCTGGCCGCACAGCTGTATGGTGAATTTCGTGAGTTCTTCCCGAACAATGCGGTCACTTATTTCGTCAGCTATTATGACTACTACCAACCAGAAGCCTACATTCCGCAGCGCGACATATACATCGAAAAGGATGCGTCGATCAACGAGGAAATTGATCGGCTGCGTTTGCTGGCGACAAGTGCTCTGGTCAGCCGGAATGATGTGATCGTCGTTGCCAGTGTGAGTTGTATTTACGGTCTGGGTTCGCCAAAAGATTACCTGAGCATGATGATTCCGTTGCATGTCGGGCAGCAGGTCGATCGCGACAAGCTGCTCATGCGACTGATTGATATTCATTACGATCGAAATGACTTCGATCCGGCGCGCGCCAAATTCCGGGTCCGCGGAGATGTGATTGAATGCTGGCCGGCATATGAAGAGTTTGCTTATCGCATTGAATTGTGGGGCGATGAGATTGAAAAGCTGAGCATGATTGATCCGGTGTCGGGCAAGGAGTCTCAGTCGCTCCGGGAAATCTATATTTATCCGGCGAAGCACTTTGTCCTGCCTCAAAGTCGTATCGATGCCGCTCTCGACGAGATTCGTCTGGAACTCGACGCAACACTGGAAGTGTTCCGTAAAGAAGGCAAGCTCCTGGAAGCACAGCGGCTGGCCGCGCGGACTCGGCATGATCTGGAACTCATGAAGGAGACGGGGTTCTGCCCCGGCATCGAAAACTACAGCCGAGCACTGGCCGGGCGGAAACCGGGCGAACCGCCGTATACGCTGTATGACTTCTTTCCGGAGGATTTCCTGATCTTCGTCGATGAATCTCACGCGACACTGCCGCAGATTCGAGCGATGCACGCCGGTGATCAGGCACGGAAGACAACACTGGTGGATCATGGATTTCGGCTGCCGATGGCGAAAGACAACCGTCCGCTGAAATTTGACGAATGGAACAGCAAACCGTCCTATCGTGTCTTCGTGTCAGCGACGCCGGGGAATTGGGAACTCGACCAGACCGGAGGCGAAGTTGTCGAACAGGTGATACGTCCCACTGGTCTGGTCGATCCGGAGATTTTCGTCATTCCGGCGCGCGGCCAGGTGCAGCACCTGATGGAACAGGTTCGGGAACGGGCGGCGATCAATGAACGCGTCCTGGTCACGACGCTGACCAAACGCATGGCGGAAGATCTGACGAAGTACATGAAGGAAGAATCGATTCGCTGCGAATGGCTGCATTCCGAATTGAATGCCGTCGAACGAGTCGAAATTCTGCGTGAACTGCGGGAAGGGAAATTCGATGCCGTGATCGGCGTGAATCTGCTCCGCGAGGGACTGGATCTGCCGGAAGTGTCGCTGGTTGCCATCCTGGACGCCGACAAGGAAGGCTTTCTGCGAAGCGAAACAAGTCTGATTCAGACGATTGGTCGTTCCGCCAGAAATGTGAATTCCAAAGTGATCCTGTATGCCGACAAGGTCACGAACAGTATGCAGAAGGCGATCGATGAAACAAACCGGCGGCGCAAACTGCAGACAGAATACAACGCAGCACACGGGATCACGCCGGAGACAATTCGTAAAGCAATCCGCAAAGGGATTGAAGAAGAAATTCAGGCACGCCGCGTAGAACGGGAGTCTGTCGGCATCACGGCGGAATCACAGTTTGTAACGCTGGAGTTCATCCGGGAACTTGAAAGTGAAATGCTGGCTGCTGCCGAGCAGTTGGATTTTGAACGCGCGGCGCAATTGCGAGACCGCATTCATGAGTTGAAAAAGAAAATGGGCCAGCCTGTCCCTGACGAAGACGATTCCGATGGCCCCGGATTCGCATCGAAGGGCCGTCGCACGGGAAAGAAGGCGGGCAGGAAACGTCGCTGAAAGGCGTGGTTTTCAGGCGTTGAATTCGCCCTGAATCGTGATGATCAACCGTCGTCGCCCGCCCTGATTGCGGTGTTCGCAAAGATAAATCCCCTGCCATGTTCCGGTCAACAGGCGACCATTGGCAATCGGGATCGAAAGCGATGACCCGGTGAGCGTGGCTTTCACATGTGCCGGCATGTCGTCCACGCCTTCGCATGTGTGCCGGTACGGCCAGGATTCCGGTGCCAGTCGGTCCAGCGCCATGTTCAGGTCATCGGGGACATCCGGGTCGGCATTTTCATTGATGGTCAATGACGCGGACGTGTGCTGAATAAATACGTGCATCAGCCCGAGGCGACACCGCTTCAGGGCTGATAAATCCTGAAGCACGTGCTGCGTGATCAAATGACATCCGCGCGGAAACGCTGGAAGTACAATCTCTGACTGATGCCAGTCGGACATGGGCAATGATTTCGTTCAAATGTGGCTGCGATTCCCTGAACGCAGTTAAGCATTTTTTCTGCGAGCGGCACGGCGCTAGCGGGCTGTTGATATAGTCCCCGATTTCGCATCTTTGTTTACCGCCGAGCCGGAGGCGACGGCT
>JAYUVA010000795.1:0-5454 GCA_043754375.1 Candidatus Kuenenia sp.
CGAAGAAATTGCGGCTCGTGATTCACTGCCAAAGGATCGTCAAGTCTTGTGGACCGACGATTTCAGCAACCTGATTGAGGTGCTGGACTGGTAAGCACCTCGGCAGCAGTAGTTTGGCATAATATCGTTTAACCGCGTGGGCAACGCCCCGCGATTGGCAGCGAAGCGCGGCCCGATGGGCACGCGGTTAAACGAAGTAACTTCTGCACTGGTGCTTATAAGAGTTTATTGTGGAACTTGTCTGGAAGCATTCCATCCCTGGAATTCTTCACACAAACCGTCGCCATTTCCAATATGCCGCCAGAGTCAAATGGCCGTTGGGAAGCGGCTGGACTAGCTCGACAAATCTCGCATCCATCCGATGCTTCTCTCCGTTGCGATCGACGAGCAAATCCAATCCGAATTCGTCGTTGTCCGGCCATTCCATGCCCGTCACCGGAAACGTTTCGCCCATGACCTTTGCTTTGAACGGAAAATGCTGTTGAAACACAAATGCAATACCGCTAAACATTGTTGCCCGTGTCTCCGACGCGGGCATCTGCCCCTGAATCTCGCCTCGGAGAGTCGAGCAACAATGTCTCCCGTCAGACTGTATCGCAACTCTCACTTGCGAAAAGCCCAAAGCCGCAGTTGGATACTCACATGAATCTATCAGGAATTGTCAAGAATGGCGTCATCATACTCGACGACGGTCACTCGCTGCCGGAAGGCACTCACGTCCGTGTATCAGTCGTTGGATCGACACTCATTTCGTCAAAGCACCGAGTCACATTCCCGTTGGTGCCGTCAAAGAAACCCGGATCAGTGCAACTGACGAACACGATGATCGGCGAGATTCTGGATGCTGAAGATGCGGAGCAATTCTTGTAGGTCCTCCTTGCCGAGGAGGACTTCGCGGTGTGCTGCGGCCTGAGTACACCAGAGACCGCAAAGTCGGCCGGCCAAATCCATTGTGGGTCGCGCAGGTTCGCCTTGCGGCGAAAGTCCTTTCCGGCAGAAAGGACCTGCCAAACACAGTCCTTTCCGGCAGAAAGTAGTCCGACCTGGCTCAGGTCGGATCATCCATCCGCCAAGCCAAGGCCCCGGCCCACTTTCGGAAGTCAGCATCGACGACCACCTCGGCCCAAGCCACGTCGATCGCGTCAGCATCAAGCAGTTTGACCCAATCGGTCGGCGAGGTGTTCGCCCTTGAGCGTTTTGCCATGAGTAGCATTTCCTAGATGAATACATGTTTTATTGACCGTCCTATTCTGTGTGAATAGCCATGAGTCCAAACCCACGGAACCGTCCGCCGCCGATGGCAATTGGCCCTGCGACGGATGATGGAAATCGCACTTTGACGTGATATCTTGGCGACTTATTCAGGTTCTCCGGCGGCAAATAGCGTGACGCGAGATCTACGCCAGCGCGGAAGCCAACGTCACGCCAGTCCAGTTCCAGCTGGGTGACAAGTTCATTGGAATAGCCAGCTTGTAAAAATGCCTTTCGGAGTAATCCATCGACTCGAGTGTCGAGCCTGTCCAGGTATCGTTTCTGAGTTTCAGCATCCAGACCACTTTTCAGCTTACGTCGCAAATGGTCAGGATCGTCATATCCCGGAAGGATCAAGGGCGTCACGGTCGACCAGATCTTGGATTGACCAACGTATTGTCGCAGCACCCCGTCTGATCCCTCCAGGATAGTCAGCAATGCTTCGACATTGTCATCGTCACTGATCAACTCGGTCCCCGCCAATGAGCGCATCGCCCATTGGGTTTGCTGAACACAATGTGGCGGTGCGGCGATGAGAACTCTGCGTGTAGATTCAACGCGGTTCAACGCCGGATTGATTGTTGGCAGTGGCAGGTATTGAAATCGATCAGGACTCGTGGAGCCGCAGAAAGGCTTTGATCCATCTGACGTTTTTCCATGAATGAAGGTATTGATCTGCTCTTTGGTCCATCCCTGATGTTCCGCAATACGTGCGGTGGCGTTTCGTAACATTCCCGCCACATCTCGAGTCCGGCGTAATGGATCAAACGATTTCATCCCGCTCGCATCAGGCTTGAGGATGCGGAATGCAGCAAACGGCCGTGGTGCTGGTTCCGAGGCTCGACGATAACGGACAACTCGAAACACCGACAGTGGTGGAACTGGTTGGAAACCGCCATCCGAGAGCCGACCGAGAAATTTTTGATGTTTCTCCAACAGTGCATTGAGAGTCCCTTCTGTTGATACGCGCAGAGCCGTTCCGTATCGATCCGACGTAGCCCGCCAGACATCACCGGGCAGGACTGCGGCCTGTTCGTCGGTAAGTAGCTCCGCATTCCCAGCAACCATGTCGATGCCCCAGCCAAGATGCGTGACAGACCGGGCCGCAGCTTGAAGAACATCGAAGTACCGACAGGCTCCGTCAGTCAGCGGGAACAAAAAGCGAATGGCATCGCCTCGCAGGTTGAGAGGACGGACATCCTTCTCCACGCGGAACTTCGCCATGCTGGTGTCCGTATCGCCGCGTGCCCATGCGGCCGTCATCAAGTCGCCGGAGTTATTTGGAACGTACATGCGATAGCCGAAACTCTCGGCCGCCACTTGTGGAGTGACAAGCGAAGGCTGAATGCGTTCAAGCCACTCCAATGCAGGCAGGGCGTAGTCCCGGAACTGGCCGTCGCGCCAATGTTGCGCTGCTGCGGACACGAGCGATTGAAACAACCGGAGCGGCGAGGGTGGCCATTCAGGATCACCGTCGTCACCGCGACCGTGGAATTGCGGTACTGGGTCCAGAAATCGAAGGGTGAAACAAAGGAACATGGTCATACCGATGCCTCCGGCGTTTCTGTTGCGGCTGCGGATTTCTTGGCAGCTTTCTTTCGGGTCTGCTTAGTGTCGCCCTCGCCTTTGATATCCATTTGAGCCAGCTTGGGATCGAACGTTACTTCGCGGCCTTCCCCAACACCGAAGGCTTTGGCGGCTGCCGTGGCGTACTTCAGCACGTCAGTCGGTTTGAGTGTTTGCGGCTCTCGCGTACCATCAGAATGCACGAGATTGAACTCACGACGCTTCTCACTCGGCACGAGGTTGCATCCTTGGCGAAGATATGTCGCAGCATTTGACGTAAACGCGACCAAAGACAAACCAAGAATGTAACGGCGAAGTACGAGTGTCTTCGAGTTGTCACTTCCAGCAGCCAGCAATCGCAGCGCGGCGAGGCTGAACGTTGCGTCCCGCCGGACACCACCATCCGCAATGACACCACCGTGAGAGCCGGTTGCCGGAACATGGACAAAGCCACGTTCCGCGTAGGAGTCTTTCAACGCCTTGTCCGTTGTTTCCTCCAACAGCTTGTCGCCGATATAGTCAGTCGAAGGGTTGTACTGAGCTGATCGCTTGAGCCGTTTCACATCGAATGCCCGAACCGTGGATGAAATGAGGCGTGGAAGTTTCGCTTGCGTGTCCCGCGAGTCCCACACGCCGAAAACGAGCGAAGTCGGAGCGACCTTCGCCATCGGTTCTGCATCCCCTTTCAACACCGACTTGAAGGCATCCTGCAGTTCTTTCTGTAACGGAGTACAACGAACAAGTGCATCACCTGCGCGGTGCCCCGCTTCCAGCATGCTTATAGATTTCTCGCCAGCCTTTACGAAGACCTGCGGCACGAGATGGGCGAATTCCGGTTTGGCAAACATTGGTTCGATACGATTCGCCTGCGAACCGACGCTATCGACCAGGCAGACATTCTTCTCGCCTTCGGGCGGATCGATGTTGTAACCACCGGGGAACACTTTCTTGTCTTCCGCCGCAGCGTATGTTGCCGGGAAGAGAACTCCATCTGGTCCTTCCACCGGCTCGAGATGTTCGCGAATGACCAATGCTGCAAAGCCGTCGGTCGTCAGCCATGAATCGAATTGGGTCAAATCACTCATCAGAACCTCCAGAAAAAGGAATCGCGGGCAGGAAACTTTTCAGGTACTTCGTCCGGTACAACAGGCGAAACTCGTATCGGCTCGCGCCGACAATAGGCAAAGCACCGCAGACAGCAGGCGATGCCACTTCAATGGCAAGCGGTCGATTCCAAGTGGTATAGAGGAACCGGTTCTCACCTTTGCTTTCTTCGGGACGGAATCGCTGCAAGCCGATGAATGCAAGCAATTCCAGCGCGGGCCGAGCCATCGATTCGATGCGAGTCAGCGCGCTTCCGGCCAGCGGATCGAAGCTGAATCCAACATCAATCGCTCCGCCCTGAGCGCCGAGGTCCGAATCGAAGTTGAATGGCAAACCGCATTCGCGGGCGGAGAACGTCAGACAGTCTTCGTTTCGCCAGTCCGTTCCCTTCAAGACATCCTTCATCGAAGTGGCGATATCAAGAACGGACTGACGACCGGCCCACGTTTTGAATCGGCTTCCACCCGCGAAATCATCCGCGAACCAATCCAGCGTGATGTTGAATGGCGCTCCGAAAACGATGTGGGCTTCGCGAAGCAGCTTGTCCAGAACCTTGGATTCCTCTTCGACTCCGGGAATCGCCTTTCGCTCCTTCACGCGCATTGCCGTGATTTCTTTGAAACGAGCATGCTGAGTGTCAGTCATCGTGTTGGTCATGTGACAATCGGCCAAGGCACCGAGCAATTGGCCCAGCGTTCCTTCGCTCGCCATGCAGAACTCTCGCGGCTCAAACCAGCCTTCGGCTCCCGGCCAAAGTCGATCAGCCAGTTCCAGCAGACCGCAGCAAGCGAAGAACTGGCCGGGGTTGGCGGGATCGACATTGATGCGGATGCTCGGCATCGGATTTGGCTTCGGAGGAAACCGCAAGACCTTCGGTAACGGCATAGGCCACTCACCGGGCTCCGGGTCGCCGAGCGGTGCGGTTTCGATTCGTTGCGAATCAAGAATGTCTGCGGCGCGCAAGATCGACTCCAAGTAGGCCAAGCCCCAGCGGCCGTACCGACGTTGCAAACGAGCGAACCGTGCGGGGACATCCTTCACGACCGATTCCACCACGACGGCGGGGCTGACGCTGTCGTGAGCCTCGATCTCAGGAAAGTGAGGTCGGCCTCGACCGTGATGAACGGCGATCAGATGCAAGACGATGTCTCGCTGCTCGTCTACCAAGTCGTCGAATTCCGTGGACAGTTCAGCGGCTCCGCAGACATCGATCAGCGAACCAAGTTCATGGCGGTAGCGATTGAGATTCTCGGGCGCTCGTCCATGAATCGTCTTGGCGACCGGAACATTCCCCTTTTCATTACCTGCACCGCGTTGCCACACCGCTCGGGTTTTCCCAAGGTCGTGCCACGCTCCGGAAAGTTCGATCGCGCGAGTGAGTTGTTCGTCGAACCTCAAGCCCTTGCAGATCGCCAACGCACAGCCACGAACACCATCCAAGTGATTGTTCAACGCGGGCCATGCGGGCGTTTGACCGATTCCCTTCTTGGTCTGGATTGACTGGAGAATGAGATACTCTTGGACCCCGGAACT
>JAYUVA010000796.1:0-5415 GCA_043754375.1 Candidatus Kuenenia sp.
CTGGAAGTCAGCCCGGATATCCGATGCGTCGCCGCCAGCGAAATTCTGCCGAGCGATCAGAAGTACGAAAATCATCTCGTGCTTTGGATCAATCCAGCCCTGAGTTCCAAATGCGCCACCATGGCCGAAGGAACCAGGTGCCAGCATTTCGGTCGCACCCTGTGGTTTACGAATCAGGCAGAAACCAAGTCCCCAACCGTTCCCCGGTGTGAAGCCGGTCTCAAGCTCTCCGGACTGCAGCGACGTCATTTGCTTCACCGCATCGGCCGAAAGAACACGCTTGCCGTTCAGATCGCCGCCGTTTAAGACCATCTGATAAAATCGCACCAGATCGCTGGCGATTGAGTACAGGCCACCTGAAGGATTTGGAGATGTCTCGGCATTCACTTCATACAACCAGTGCTTGCCGCGTTCGATGTCTTTCTTGTCGGCGGTTGGCTGGTACAGCAGAGCCAGCCGTTGGAGTTGCTCTTCCGTAGGATGGAACGACGTCTGATTCATCTCCAGCGGAGCAAAGATACGTTCTGCCAGAAACTGATCGAACGGTTTGCCGGAAACAATTTCGACGATGCGACCGGCGACACTCAGCCCCGGACCGTACTGCCATTTGGAACCCGGCTCGAATGCCAGCTCCGATTGCGCCAACAACTCAACGGTGTTCGCCAGCGTTCCCACATTGCGTTGATCACTCACAAGGCCGTTCGTATGCATCAGACAGTCGCGAATCGTGATCTCACGACTCGGTGCTTTGCCTCCGGTGACCTTGGTATCCTTGAACGCCGGGATGTACTTTGAAACGGGATCATCCAGCGTCAGCATGGCTTCATCCTGAAGAATCAGCACGCTGGCAGCAGTGATCGGCTTGGTCATTGACGCGATCGCAAATACCGTATCGACTGCCATGATGCGTCCACCAGCGACGTCCGCCTGGCCGACTGCTCCCAGATGAACAACTCGCCCTCGCCGTGCCACCAGCGTCACAGCACCGGAGATCTGTTTGGCCGCCACGAACTCCTGCATGCGAGTGTCGATCTGCTTGAGCGCTGCTTCATCGAGACCCGATTCGGCCGGCTTGCCAGCGACGATCAAACCGGCGTCGTTGCTTTCCGCAGTCACCAACTGATCTGTCGGATTCTCTGTCAGAACCAAACCACGCCACTGAACTTCCTGAGCGACCTTGTTGGAATGCAGCTGCAGACCGATCGGACCGGATTCGCACAGTTCGGGCTGAGGATCTGCCCAGTCAGCGACCAGTCGTCCATTGACGACATGGCGGATGCGGTGACCGATCGCGAGGATCTCCATGCGATTCCAGTCATGCTGTTTTCCAACGCTTTGCGCAATTCCCAGCGTGTCCTGACGCACATTGTTGCGACGAAACAGGTCATGGTATCCGTAGGCGGAGGGATACATCACCAGATGTCCCTGATACGTAAACGGACCTTCGTCTTTCTCGATCGCCTTGCCCCACAACGAAATCCCGGAGTGCATCTCACTGGTCACAAGTCGGCTTTCGAAGATCAGTCGAAAGTTGCGGAACGACTTCTGCGTCATCAGATACGTACTCGACTTCGGAGCGTTCTCGCTGGAATTGCGGCCAACAATCATGCCGTCTTCAACCGAGTAATATTTCCCGATGTGCCCCACCCAGCCATCAAGGTCCTTGCCGTTGAACAGTTGCACCGGAGTTTCCCCCGTCGGCAGTTTCGGAATCTGCTCCTGGCTCCAGTCCCCGGCAATGGAACTCGATGGGCAGTACAGAGCGAGAATCAGCAGCATGGGCAAAAGGCGGACAATCACGAGTTCTCTCCAGGTGGGATTTGGGAAGGCCGAGCGAATCGAGGCTGAACATCGTATCGAGACGCCCCCAATGATGCGAGCCGACCGCAGACATCTGGAATGCTCCGACTTGTCGGAGCTTTCTTTTTCATTCTGCGTCATGCAAGCTCAACCTTTCGTGATACAGAAATCGTTGGTTGGAAAAAGAAAGCGGTGACGAGTCACCGCGCTCCAAAGAAAACTTTCAACGATGGCACGCATTAAGAGTTATTTTGGAATGTAAATCCGTACGTGGTCGAAGTTGCCGATGTCGTCAAACGATCCGAAACCAACTCGGCCTTCGCCGAATGTCCTGTCGGCCGCCGTCATGGCCGGAGTCTGCAGGTCGTCGAAGTAGACCAGGACTTCGCCGGTTTCGATGTTGCGGGAAATACGGACGTTGTGCCATTCATCTGTCCATGGCGTGCCTTTGGTCGTCTTCGTGGAGATTTTTGTGCGAGGCTTCTCGTTGACGATGAAAATCTGGTTGGCGTGGTCATCGGCCTCTTTCCCCAGATGGACGTAATAGAGATGGCTGTCGTCCTGATATCCGAAGAACAGGCACAGATCACGGTGGCCATAGTCAGGAATCGTGGATTGCACGCGGACGTCCATCGTAAACGTTCCCAGCTTCAGGTCTCGAATCAGATTGCGATTGAAAGGAGACCGAACCGGTGGCTCGAATTTGCTGTCTTTGCGAATGAGTGAAGCGAAATGATTGCCCTTGGCTTCACCCAGTTTCCATGCGGTGGCATCTGTGGGTTCATAACGGTCCATACTGCTGTCTTCAAAGTCGTGCTGATAAATCAACTTCATGCCGTCTGGTTTCGGCACTTCGTCCGCGATGACGAGCCCAGACAGAGTGACGAGGCAAATCACGGAGGGCAATAGGCGTCTGTGGATCATGTGATGAACTTTCTGAGGAACGAATTGTAAATGGGTGTTTCTTGATAAGAATACCGCTGTTGGAGCGCAGTCCTTCGATTGCCGAGTTGGGTGACGCAGGGCTGGTGCCTTGTCAGGACTTGATTTTGGGGTAGGCCGGACCAGGCGGAGCGTAGTTCCGGCACCGGGCCGATCTGCCGGAACGGCGCTTCGCTTGGTCCGGCCTACAGATTGAACGCTGACTTGTTGTCCTGAAAAAGCACTTGAGCGCATACTTCAACAGGAACCGATCATGGTGGGCCAGCGCGGCATCGCTGCCGCTGGTCCCACCCTGCGACAGCAAGGTATCAAATTCCCATGACCATTGACTATCAACTGGAACCAGCCTTGTCTGCGGATGAGTTTATCGATGTGCTGCAGCGTTCAACGCTGGCGGAACGACGTCCTGTGAATGATCGTGAACGCATTGAGTTGATGCTGCGGAATGCCGACGTGATCGTGACGGCTCGGGCCGGCAAATTATTGGTCGGTGTGAGTCGCGCAATTACAGATTTTAGTTTCTGCACGTATCTTTCGGATCTGGCGGTCGATGTCGAATTTCAGAAGCTGGGAATTGGCCGTGAGCTGATTGTCAGAACTCATGAGGCAGCTGGTCGCGCGACTCGACTTTTACTGATTGCGGCACCAAAAGCCCGATCGTACTATTCACACATTGGAATGCTGCCGCACGATTCGTGCTGGATGCTGGAACCCTGGCTGTAGTCGTGGGGTCGTTTTCGCTACATCGTATTCATCGAGCGTCCTATGTATGTACCCGCCGCGTTTTCTGTGACTGATCCTGAGCAACTTCATGAATTCATTCGCAGTCACTGACAGCATCGTGGGTTTTTTGATTGAGGTTGAATCGATTCAGGGATGCTGGAAACTCAACCAGCACCATTCAGAATCCCGCCGCGCCGGCGCAATTGCCGGTCTTCAGAAGCGGGCTCAGGGAGACGATCTTAAAATAGCGGATTTGATGGCGTCGTCTGTGAGGAAGTAACAATCCGGCGTCAAAAGCGTTTGTCGTTGAAGCAAACGTGGTTATCCTTCCGCAGCCGAGAGCTTTCATGTTTTTCAACACTGACGGATGATTGCATACTGATCATGGGATTGTTCGACAAACTTAAACGTGGACTTGAAAAAACCAAACAGATCCTGCGAACCGATGTTCGCGACCTGTTCAGGGCCGGGCAGATTCTGGACGACAAATTGCTGCAGGACTTCGAAGCCCGCATGATCCGCACGGATATGGGTGTGACGGCGGCCAGCCGGATCGTGGAACGCATCAGAACAGATCACGGTGGCCGCACGATTGATGTGGATGCCGTCTGGAAGACGATTCACGACGAAATGGTCGAACTGCTCAAAGGCCACGACGCAGTACGCTGGGACCTGAGCAATCCGCTTTCACCCCTGGCAAAGGTTGCATCCGGGCCAACCGTCATTCTTGTCGCGGGTGTGAACGGAGTCGGCAAGACGACTTCGATTGCCAAGCTGGCCAACCTGTTGCAGAAGAACGGCAATAAGGTGGTGCTTGCTGCCGGCGATACGTTCCGCGCGGCAGCGGTGGAGCAGCTCACGTTGTGGAGCGAGCGCCTTGGCTGCACGATTGTCCGCAAGGAAAGCAATGCCGATCCGGCGGCTGTCGCCTACGACGGCGTCCAGAAAGCCGTGGAGATCGGAGCCGACTATCTGATCATGGATACGGCCGGTCGTCTGCAGACTCAGAAGAATCTGATGGATGAACTCGAAAAAATTCGCCGCGTCATGCGGAAGATCATTCCGGATGCACCGCACGAAAGCCTGTTGGTGCTCGATGCCACAACCGGCCAGAATGGACTCAGCCAGGCCAAGAGTTTCTCACAGGCCATCGGCTGCACAGGGCTCATTCTGGCGAAGCTCGACGGCACAGCCCGTGGCGGCGTGGTGATCGCCATCCGTCAGGAAATGGGATTCCCGGTAAAGTATATTGGTGTCGGCGAACAGATCGACGACCTTGAACTCTTCGACCCGGATGGATTCGTGGATGCGTTGTTTGCGAAGTAGTACTGCAAGCTATTCTTCACGCGGTGCCAATGGCGAGCGGCTGGGCGTGAGCCCTCCGTGATCCTCGAAAAAACACACGGAGGGCTGACGCCCAGCCGCTCGCCGCTGCCTCATTCCTGGCCGCGTGAAGAATATTCCGATGCATCTTTCTCCGCCGGTTTCTCTTCCGTCTTTGGCAGTGGTCGCAGCTTGAGATTGCGGAGTTTTGCGGTGGTTTGCCACGTGGCGAATCCAAACGGCTTCGAGCGATCGACTTCAAAGCGAGTGCTGATGCGTTGGCCGGTGATATCGACATCGACGATCTGTTTGTCGTCAATCCATGCGCTGATGTGGTCGTCGGTCACCATCAGACGAATCTTGTACCACTGACCTTTTTCAAAGTCCCCGTAGCTGGTGGTTTCGTTCTCGGACGCATCCATACCGCTCAAGCTGGAGAGACCACAGACGCCGCCTCCCCAGCCACCGACGATGAGTGAACAGTGGCTGTCTTTGACGGGAAATGTGAGACCGGCAAAGAAGTCGCTGCCTGCTGCCCGCTGAGCCTCAAATTGCACTTCGTAGTTGGATTTTGGCAGTTCCTGTTCTGTGTGGATTCCTGACAGGTTTGATCCCTGCGAAATCACG
>JAYUVA010000797.1:0-3920 GCA_043754375.1 Candidatus Kuenenia sp.
GCGAAGCCGCAAATCCGAAGTCCGAATTTCGAAATCCGAAAGAACAACGGTCGAAAAGATGCGCGCAAAATGCGCAGTTGTTGGAAAGAAAGAATCTAAACAAGCGACCTTTGGAGTGCGGTGACTCGTCACCGCTTTCTTTTTCAGGTAATCTGGCCTCGGGAACGACATTGGTTTGTGCTGCTGACTTCACTTGAAATTGAAATGGACTGTTCGCTGTTTTCCCACGCCGGCTGACAAAAATGTCGTGCAGGAAAGGCAAAGCGGCGACAAGTCGGCGCACTCCAAATGACCGTTCCTGACCTCTTTTTTGAGCGTCAGAAATTTCATCAATGCTTACGGAGCGTCACAGCATGACTCATGCCGCCGTCACTGTCAGCCTGGCCGAACGCCTGCAGGAGTTGGGTGGAATTGTCGCTGACCGTGTCCGAAATACGCCACCTCCCGGAACGGCCACCCTGGATGATCTTATGTATGCCAACGACCATACGAAACCGTTGTGCGAGCTTATCGATAACACGCTGGTGGAGAAAGCCGTGGGATTCGAAGCATCCGTCGTCGCAGTCACAATTGCAGCACTGTTGAAGGACTTCGTGGCAGCACGCCGTCTCGGCGTCGTGTCCGGATCCGACGGCTTCTTCCGTCTGCTCGACACTTCAGCCAGAGGCCCTGACGTTGCGTTTCTTTCCCGCAATCGTTTTCCGGACGGGCGTTTTCCTCAGGAAGCCTACCCAGCTCTGGCTCCGGATCTGGCCGTTGAGGTTCTTAGCCCCGGAAACACAAAAGCGGAGATGATGCGGAAGCGGATCGAATACTTTCATTCGGGAGTCCGCCTGGTCTGGATCGTGGATTGCCGCAGTCGTTCGGTGGCTGTATACACAACTCCCGTCGGCGTCAAAGTTTTGGACGAAGAAGCCACGATCACTGGCGGCGATGTGCTTCCGGGATTTGAATGTGCCGTTGCGGATTTCTTCAGCGATCTGGATCCAGATTCACTTTAGAGGTGTGAACATGTCGGGACAATCGCCGTCAAAGACAATCACCGATGATATCTCTGCTGTGCCCAGGATTCCGTCCGCTAACGGCGAACCTGCCTGGGAAGCCGCGTACATGCTGCCCGTTCAGGGCAGCTGGAACGAAGAAGACTTCCTGAAGCTCCACACCAATCGCATGGCCGAACTCGTTGACGGACGACTCGAGATTCTGCCCATGCCGACGCTCAAACATTAAAGAATTCTCCGATGGCTCCTCGGGATGTTCGAGGCTGCCGCTCCCGGTGGCTCAATAACTCTTTATTTCCGAATACTGGATCGTCGATCCGCTGGAAAATCAGGTCACCGTTCTCGTTTTGAGGGAAAGCAACTACGCTGAGCATGGCATCTTTCGGATCGGCGACGAAGCCGCCAGTGTGCTGCTGCCCGGACGCCGGATTGACGTTCGCGCCATGCTGAACGCCTGGTAGCCGAATTCGTGCGTTTTCGGTCGGAATCGCGTGTACGTACGATTTCTTCATGCACCCGACAGTGTCGCGTCGGGCTATGCCTGAGTGGAGTGTGAAATCCGCTTCATCAACTGTCGAAGAATCAGCGGAAGAAGTCCAAGCAGTGCAAGGGCCGACAGGATCTGCGCCATCTGACCGGTCGTAAAGATCGCATGGATGCCTTTGTCAGCCAGCAACTGCAGATTCGGGACTCGACTGCCGGCATAGACATAAACCATCGTGCCGGGCAGCATCCCCAGTTGACTGACCCACCAGAACGTGCGGACGCGAATGGGAGTCAGGCCCATGACGGCATTAATCACAAAAAACGGTACCGCAGGAATGAGCCGCAACGTGAACAGATAAAACGCGCCCTCACGCTGCAGCGCGGAGTTGAATTTCCCCAGCCGTTCCCCGAAGCGATTTGTGATCGATTGTCGAAACAGATAGCGACTCAACAGAAACGCGACCGTAGCTCCTGTCGTCGATCCAAGGCTGACAAGGATGAGGCCGCGCCAGAAACCAAAGAGCCATGCCATCAACAGCGACATGGGTGTCGCTCCGGGAAGCGACAACCCCGTCACAGTCACATAGATCAGGAACGCGAACAGATAAATCACGATCGGATGATCGATTTGATACTGGCGAAACGCGGCTTCCCGAGTTGCCAGCTTTGGCAGAGTCAGCTCACTGCCGAACATCCAGAATCCGATCCCGGCAACTGCCGCGAACAGAACCAGGACAGCAGATCGCAACCATAGGCTCTTTGCCTTCGACGGTGCGGTCACAGAATCGGTGTCAGCGGATGAGGACGTGTTGTGCATTCGAACGAATTTTTCCTGAGTCAGTGCCATGGACTGTGCGTAAAATTCTGTTCCGACGAGTATAGTTCATCCGCTTCGCCGATTGCTGGCGAGTCCACGACTTCCGAAAGAAAGCATCCGATGTTCTGTTCCGCCGGTGCAATTGCTGTTTATTGTATTCTGTTTTGCGTGATGAGTACCGAAACGGTTTCGAGTGGGCCTGACGAGCCCGTCGAAGCGAACTGGCCTCAGTTTCGCGGAGTTGACGCAACGGGTGTTTCTCGAAACACGGGTTTGCCTGATCAGTGGTCGGCGACAGACAACGTGGAATGGAAATCCGACATTGCCGGACGTGGCTGGGGATCTCCGATTGTGTGGGGTGACAGTGTCTTTCTTTCGACCGTCGTCAACACGGGCACGACGGAGCCTGTGAAGAAGGGACTGTATTTTGGTGGCGATCGGAAGGAGATACCCACGTCGGTCCATGAATGGAAAGTGCTGAGTCTGGACCTCGCAAGCGGCAATGTACGTTGGGAGAAAACGATTCGCACGGGCACGCCCACCGGATCAATTCATCTCAAGAACAGTTATGCTTCTGAAACGCCCGTGACAGACGGTGAACACGTCTACTTTTGCTTCGGCAACATCGGGCTCTACTGCTTTGATATCCACGGCGAAGCTGTCTGGTCGCATGAACTTGCTCCGCACAAGACCCGCAATGGCTGGGGCACGGCCGCCTCACCGGTTCTGCATGGCGATGCTCTGTATTACGTGAACGACAATGACGAACACTCAACGCTCCTGGCCCTGGATAAGCGGACAGGAGAAAAACTTTGGGAAGTGGATCGGGACGAAAAGAGCAACTGGGCGACTCCGTTCATCTGGACTCATGATTCAGCCACGGAAATCGTGACTGCCGGAACCGGTGCCGTTCGCAGTTACGACCTTCAGGGAAACCTGTTATGGTCATTGAAGGGTATGTCGTCGATCACGATTGCAATGCCTTATGTTGCCGATGGCCTGCTGTACGTGAGTTCCGGCTATGTGCTGGATCCGACGAAGGCACTCTACGCCATCAAGCCTGGTGCGACAGGAGATCTGACGTTGCCGGAAGGCGAGGCCAGCAATGAGTTCATCGTCTGGTCCAGTAAGTCGATCGCGCCTTACAACCCGAGCACCATCGTCAACGATGGCCGACTGTTTGTGCTGTATGACCGGGGTCTTGCGAGCTGCTTCAATGCGAAAACCGGTGATCCGTTCTTTCAATTTGAACGCCTGAATCGCGGCAGCGAGTTTACGGCGTCGCCCTGGAGCTACGATGGCAAATGGTTTTGCCTGAATGAAGACGGTGTCTGCTCGGTGATCAAACAGGGAGACACACTGGAAGTGCTGCATACCAACAGCCTTGCTGAGGACGACCTGACACTGTCCACGCCCGCGATTGCCGGGGATCGACTGCTGATTCGCACCGACAAACGCATGTACTGCATCCGCAATCCGGTGAAATAGTGTGGAAGATGACGACGTGTGCCGAAACCGTCGCCTGCGGCTAGCGGTGTGTTGATTTAGTCCCCGATTTCGCATCTTTGTTTACCGCCGAGCCGGAGGCGACGGCTCGCGGAATAGCCGTCGCCTCC
>JAYUVA010000798.1:0-3075 GCA_043754375.1 Candidatus Kuenenia sp.
AATGTTGCAAAGTAAACGTCTGGTCCCTGAGGCAAGCTGGATGGTTGAGGTCGCAAAATCTGATACGCCATCAGCGCTTTGATTTCGCTGCGAAAGCAGTCCAGCAGCCGCTGTTCGGAAATGACACCCGTTCCAAAATTCAGGTCCTGGCGAATTTCAGCAAACGCCGCACGAGAAAGTTTTTCCTGCGTCTGGCGATTGATCCAGTCCGACACCATTTTATCAGTGACCACGATTCCGAGCTTATCTGCTTCGGCTCGCATCATTTCAGCAAACGTGAGGTCATCCGCGCCGGCCTCGTGTCCGAACCCGAATTGTGGAGCGTACATTGCTGTGCCCGGCGCAATGGCCTTCTCAAAGGCGCGCTGCATGAACATGTTTGGGATGTTCCGCTGCAACTGCAGGTCCATGATGCGTTTTTCGTCAAACGCCCCCAGTGCCGAATCCTGATAGAAACCTGACGATGGATTCAAAATCTTTGGAAATACGAAACCACACACCGCCCCCAGAACGCCACCGGCAATTCCGAACTTAATCCATTGACCGCGACTGATGCCGAAGAATGAGAAAATCAAGGCACCGATCAGGAGGCCCAGCAACACGAAATGTGTGCCACGATCGCTGAACACTGTGTCAAGCGTAAAGGCGAGCATGGACAGAATCACAACCGCGACCATCGTGACTTGTTGATTGCGGCGAAAGAAAGTAAATGCGGAACTCATGGAGGAAAACTCGTTACCGTCTGGTTGTTTCTGGACCCGCTTCGCAAGTCATTCACTTGACAGAAGTCGGAAGAATGTTTTATCCCTGGTTTAAAACGAGGGGCTTTAAAAAGGGGTCAGGAACCAATAGTGCGGAGCACCCTATGGGCCATTTGGCTATTGGTTCCTGACCCCTTTTTAAAGCCAGGAACCAATAGTGCGGAGCACCCTATGGGCCATTTGGTTATTGGTTCCTGACCCCTTTTTTAAAACCCAAGGGACGGATTCTAGCCATCACCGTTTGTCAGACAAGGTCAACTGTGATTTGACTTTAAGTCGCATTTCAGGTCTCTTGCCTATCGATCACGGTGCGAGCATTGTCGTGGTTTGCAACATTTCAGTGTTCAGTTCCTTTCTGGTGCCTCAGTCGCGATCCCCCTTTCGTGTTGTTCCCGCAGCCAGTACCCTGCGGCGGCAAGCTCTTTCAGATTCCGGCGGAAATGTCGTTGACTGGCGACCTTTGCCGATCTCTGATTTCCAGTATTTTCCAGTCGTTTACGCATTCTGAGTCAACTCTTCATGGCATCTCTCAAAAAGGCACTGGTGATCGTCGAGTCGCCTGCCAAAGCCAAAAAAATCGCCGGATTCCTGGGTGATGATTACATTGTTCGCGCCAGCATGGGGCACATTCGGGACTTGCCATCCAGCGCCGCCGAAATCCCGCCAGCGGTTAAGAAAGAACCGTGGTCGACGCTGGGAGTGAACGTAGAAAATGACTTCGATCCGCTTTATGTCGTTCCCGCAGAAAAGAAAAAACTCGTCACCGAACTCAAGGATTGCCTCAAAAAAGTCAGCGAACTCATCCTGGCGACGGACGAAGACCGCGAAGGGGAGAGTATTGGCTGGCATCTTGTGCAGGTTTTGAAACCCAACGTGCCCGTCAGCCGCATGGTATTTTCGGAAATCACCAGGCCCGCCATTCTGGAAGCCATTCGCAACACGCGGGAGCTGGATGAAAATCTCGTTCAGGCTCAGGAAACCCGCCGCGTCGTCGATCGACTCTATGGGTATACGCTCAGCCCGCTGCTCTGGAAGAAAATTGCCCGCGGGCTTTCTGCCGGGCGCGTGCAGAGCGTGGCCGTACGCCTGTTGGTTGCTCGGGAAATTGAGCGAATGAAGTTCCGCAGTGGCACATTCTGGGATTTGAAAGCCTCGCTTCGGGGTAAGGTTGGCGAACCGTTCGAAGCGGTGCTGCAGACTGTCGGCGGACGACGCATCGCAGCCGGGCGTGACTTTGATGAAAATACCGGACGCCTGAAAGACGGGTCCGATGTCCTGCTGCTGGAGGAAAAACGCGCGAAGGAACTGCTGGAAAAAGTCCGCACTCAACCGTGGACAATCACCAGCATCGAACAGAAGCAGCAGACTCGCAAACCGTATCCGCCATTCACCACCAGTACGATGCAACAGGAATCCAATCGCAAGCTGAGCATGACGGCTCGGCAGACCATGCAGACTGCTCAGCGGCTGTACGAAGATGGTCACATTACGTACATGCGAACGGACAGTGTCAGTCTCAGCGGCGAAGCAATCACGGCGGCCCGCGGACGGGTTGATGAATTGTACGGCAAGGATTACCTCAGCCCCGCACCTCGTCAGTTTACAACAAAGTCCAAAGGCGCTCAGGAGGCACACGAAGCGATTCGGCCAGCCGGGACAGAAATGAAAACGGCAGACGAGCTGGGTCTGTCAGGAGCGGAATACAAGCTCTACCAGATGATCTGGAAACGTACGATGGCCACGCAGATGGCCGATGCCATTCTGCGATTCGATACAGTGACGATCAAAGTCGGTGATGCGGAGTTCCGTGCATCCGGACGCACGGTCGAGTTCGCGGGCTTCTTCCGCGCCTACGTCGAAGGCTCCGATGATCCGGAAGCAGCGATTGAGGATCAGGATTCCTCATTGCCGCCGCTGTCAGAAAAAGACGTGCTGAAGTGTCAGAACGTGGACGCGATCCCACATGAAACCAAGCCCCCGGCTCGGTTTACCGAAGCGACGCTTGTGCGGACGCTGGAAGCGGAGGGCATTGGTCGTCCCAGTACATACGCCAGCATTCTGAGCACAATTCAGGATCGCGGCTATGTCCGCAAGAACGGTAATCAGCTTGTGCCGACGTTTACAGCGATGGCGGTGACGAAGCTGCTCGAGAATCATTTCCCGAATCTTGTGAATCTGGGATTCACCGCCGGCATGGTGCTCAAAATGCTGGCATAGGTACTGGGACGACCAATGCCTTCTGCTTCCAGTGTCCTGACGAGCGTCGCTTCGGTAAACCGAGCCGGGGGCTTGGTTTCATGCGGGATCGCGTCCA
>JAYUVA010000799.1:0-3170 GCA_043754375.1 Candidatus Kuenenia sp.
ATGCCGTTTTCGGGGTTAATTGCTCTTGCTGCTCCTGACTCCAGTGAATTGTAAAAAGCCAAATCATGTCCGACATCTTTATCGAATGGGATCGTGACCGTCTGGTCGTCGCGCGTGGGCGAACCGATGGTAACCGCGTGGAGATCACAGAATCCCGGATCATTGATCGCCCATCTGACGCAGCAGATATGCTGGCGGTCGTGGATCAGTTGAAGCAATTTTCCGGTAGCACGACCGGCAAAAGCCGTCCGCAGGTCGCTCTCGTGTTCCCGCGACAATTCGTCACGATTCATCGGATTCAATTGCCACAGGTCACGGATGGTGAGTTGCCGGACATGGTCCGCTTGCAGGCGACCATGCGACTGACCGTACCGGTCGAATCCGTGAGCATGGATTTTGCACCGTTGCCTGTGATCGTCGGCAGCATGACCCGTGACGTACTGCTTGTCACGGCTCCCAATGATCAGGTGTCACAAGCTCGACGGACGCTCAATGAGGCAGGACTGGAATTCAAAGAACTTCGCGTCAGTGCATTCTGCCTGGCTCAGGCTGCCGCTCGGGCAGGGATTCTGACGGAGAGTACAGACGCTTCTTTGGTGGATGTCGTCGTGCTCATGCGTCGGGATTTTATCGAAGTCACATTTCTCCGCGGCACAGCCGTGTTGTATTCTCACAGTGGAAGTTCCTGGTCGTCTGCCGACGCGATCGAACGAACTCTGCGATCTGAACTCACCCGCGCCCGCATGTCGGCGGCGGAGTCGCTTGGCGATCACAAGATCCGACGCATTCTGCTGATCGGTGCTGCAGATGCAACCAGTGCCGTCACGGATCAACTGGCTTCGCGGTTCGACTCCGCTACAATCGAACGCATTGATCCGGCAACCTCGTTGGTTCATGGAAAACTGACACAGGGTATCACGGCCACCGATGTTGTAGCCTTGGCTGGCGCGATTCAGGGAGATGCCAAATCCGTCGTCGCTGCTGTCGATTTGATCAACCCACGTAAGCCTCCTGAGAAGAAAGACTATCGCCGCATCGCAGTGTTGGGCGGTGCTTTGGCTGCTTTGCTGCTCTTCGCCGCTGTGTACTTCTGGCGACAGGGCCAGATCAATGACCTGTCTGTCAGGAAAGACTTATTGCTGGCGTCGAACAATGCCATCCAGCAGGAACTCACGGCCGGCGAAGCAGAACTCAATCAGGCTGGCAGAATCGGTGAATGGGTTGATCGCGATATTGAATGGCTGGATGAAGTCGTACGTCTGCAGGCTGTGCTGCCAAAAACCGATCGTTTCTTTGTCGATAATTTCGAGTTTTCAACAGTTCAGAGAGATGGCAGGGGAATCATCAAGCTGCAAGGTTTTGCCAAAACCAACGCCGACATTGAAGAGGGAGGACGACTTCTGACGGAGGCAGGGTATGGCGTCAAAGCGTATACACCGAGGCTGGAACCCGCGAGCGGGGCTCCGGAATATGCCATCAAGGTCGAGCTCGAACTGACGTTGCCGGAAGCGAACGAAGACCAGTGATCGTGATGGGGCCCTGCACGGCATAAGCAGCCGCAATTCAACGGAAAATGTAATGGACGATCAAAAACGCACAAAAATTCTGGCTGGCGGGCTGACTCTGGTCATCCTGGTCTTCCTGCTGCGCTCGAAAGTTGATGGCTGGCTGCGCGGACCGATTCTAAAGCTGCAGACGGAAGTGGCTGCTGCTGAAACAACAGCAGTGACTCTCGAAGCCGAAGAGATTCAGTTGAAAGTTGCTCAACGCAATCTGGAAGACTGGAAGGTCATCAGTCTGCCACCCGATGTGGATATTGCTCAACGACTCTATCGCGAATGGGTTCAGGCGCTGGCTGAAGAATGTGGCTTCAGCCGCATCGAAGTCGTCCCGGCATCCAAGTCGACTCAGAAGGAATTCAGTACGGTTACAGTCGAAGTCCGCCGCGCGGAAACCGATCTGCAGGGACTGACAAGGTTCCTGTACCTGTTTGATCAGGCCGACCTGCTGCATCGGATTTCGTCGCTGACAATTGATAGCCCCAGTCCGAAAGGCAATCCGCGTCTGACGATTTCATTTACAGCGGAGGGCATGAGTGCCGACGGAGCAGAAGACCATCAGGAATTGCTGGCCCGTACGTCGCTCACGACAGCTGTCAACGATGCCGACAAGGTCATCGTCGCAGCCTCGAGTGATCTGTTTCCGATCGCCGAACCACCGGAAGAATTTGAACCGTTTCTGGTACGCATCGAACGCGAATTAATCAAAGTTGAAGCGGTCACAGAATCCGGTTGGCAGGTAGCACGTGGCGCAGAAGGTACCCAGGCCGCGCCGCACGAGACAGAGGCCACTATCGAACTGTTTCCGGTTGCCTGGGATCGCCTTGAAAAAACGCAGGATCAGTACGCTGCGTTCGTGAAAGCGTCGCCCTTTGTGATTCCTTCGCCACCTAAAAAGTTAACACCACGGATCACCGGTGTTTCTGATAAGACGATCAAGCCGGGTGAAGAAGTTACATTCACGGCCAAAGCAGATGGGCTGGATCCGGAATTCGGAGCCCCTCAGTTTGCCCTGTCGGATCCCGCTGAGGGTATGACCATCGACGCCGCGTCCGGTGCATTCCTGTGGAAACCCATTGCAGAACTGACTCCCGGTGACTACACCACCACCGTGCTGATGACGCAGGAAAAGAACGCCGACGTCAAGGCCGACTCCAAACTGAAAATCACGATCAAGCAACCAAATACTGCGCCCACAATCACACTGACTGAATCAGCGATCGTCGTCCTGGGAAAAGAATTTACCATTACCGCTGCTGCGACCGATGTCGATACAACGGACACGCTGAAGTTTTCACTCGGAAGCGGTTCCCCCGAAGGGCTCACGATTGACGAAAAGACCGGCCAGCTTAAATGGACACCGCCAAAGACGTTTACGCCGGGTAAGTATGATGTCGAAGTCAAAGTGACCGACAGCGCCGCAGAGCCGAAGTCTGCTGCAACAAAGATCGCGCTGGACGTACAGGATGATTTTGCGTCCCTCACAATTCTGACCGGAATCGTCGGCAAAGACAGTGTGCTGTATGCCTGGTTTCGCAACAAGGCGACAGACAAGGTGAACCCGCTGCAGGAAGGTGAAAAGCTGACCGTATCTGAAATTTCCGCTGAGAT
>JAYUVA010000800.1:0-5286 GCA_043754375.1 Candidatus Kuenenia sp.
CAATCCACGCCGCGATGTGCTGTGGGGCACCGCGCTGACTCGCTCCTTTGCCAAACGTATGCTCGCGGTGATTCACGGCGGTGAGGAGTGGATCGGCAAGGGCTGGGACGATAAGCCGTGTGGTCGTCACGACCTGACGTTGAGCGTTCATCGTGACTGGCTGATGACACCGCGCATCGAACTCAGCGGCGGCATCCCGCGCGACTGTCTGCACATCGGAAAAGATTGGATCTCGGACCTCGCGGATGGCCAGACGTTTCGAGTCTATGAGAACGAAGCGCCGGTGCCGATTCCTGTGGAATTATCGACATTCGAATCCGCCGCGATGGGTCGGCACGAAGTGATTCTGTACTTCGATGCATGCCGCGAAACGATTGAAGCAGGATGGATGTGGCTGCTGGAAGACCAAAAGCGAATCAAGGGCCCTGACGCATTGCAGAACCTGGCGAAGGCAATGGAGGACATTCTTGCGGATTGGCGAATGAGCCCGTTTGAGGGCGGTGAATCACCTCAGGAAATCATCCGCTGTGAACGCATTCGGATTCCTCTGGTCAGCACCGGTGGTCACATGATCGATTGTGATTGCCCGATCTGCCAGATGATGGCCAGTGAGAGTTTCGGACCGAGCATCTGTGGCTTCGATGGGCATTCCCTGGATGTGGATGACGATTTTGCGTTCTCGATCCACGCCACGCATGAGGCCTGGGATGCCCAGCAGAAAGACTATGCAGAAATGAACGCCCGGATTGAGGCCGATCGAAAGCGGCGGGAAGAGCTGGGTGAAGACGCCGAAGATCCGTTGGGGTCTCCGTGGAAAAGCACGTTCATTGGCGAAGAGAGAATTCCCGGTGACGGTTTTGGCCATCTCGGCATGGCGTTTCTCGTCGCTGAGCTTGTGGGCTGGCTGAAGTCGGCAGGCGCAGAACAATCCGACATCGACGTGCTCAACGGTGCTTTTCGGGATTATCGGACGGCTTCACAACCAAACGAACGGACCACGTTCGCTGCGAGTTTTAAGGATGTTCTGGAACAACTGGCGGCGAGACACCCCGACCTTGTCAGTCGCGCTGCGGATCTTCAAAGTCGAATCGATGAACGCCTGCGAGATCCAGTACATGACGAGGATCAGGGCTTTGATGTGCCGTTTTGAATTCTCATGCTGCAATGGTGTGTTGCCCGTTGGCACGCACCGCATCCAGGAAGCAATTGCTCTCAATTCCGGACTCCATATGCGAGATAGTGATGGCAAAGAAGAAGGGACCAAAGATTCCGCCAGATCTGGCAATCTGGATCGAAGCTCGCAAACGTCATCGTTTGAGCGATACCCAGGTGCAGATGGCACGGGAGCTGGGACTCAACCCGAAGAAGCTGGGCGGAATCGACAATCACCAACAGGAACGCTGGAAAGAGCCGCTGCCTCAATTCATCGAGACCCTGTACGAAAAGCGATTCCACAAGCCGATTCCCGAAAACGTCGTTTCGATCGAGCAACGGGCCGCGCAGATCCAGGCGAAGAAGCAGCAACGAAAACAAGCGAAACTCGCCTCTGCCTCACCTGCAGAAGACAACCAAATGCGAACAACCGAATGAAACGCACGAAAAACAACGTCACGGAAAGCAAATGAGAACGCTCCTCGAACATGTCGCTTTTCAGGTTTTCAAAAACGTGTCACTCATGGCCGCGTGAGGTATATTCATTTCCTGGTCGTGGCCGCTCGGCGGAGAAATTTGAAGGTGAAAGCCAGAATGAGTTTCTCACCCAGACGAGGAAAAACATCGCGGAACAGAAAGATGGGACGAAGCGCAGGAAAATTGAGGATCATTTCCGGAGGTCCGGTCAGAATGGCCTTCTCCACTGCCACCGCGATTTTTTCAGCGGTCGTGCCGCCGACAAAAAACGATGTCTTCTTACCCGTTGCTTTCACGATTTCGTCATAGATACCGCCATCTGTGGCAAAGCCCGGACAAATCGCGGTCGCCGTAATTCCTACCGGGAGAAGTTCGCCGCGAAGACCCTGCGTGAATGCGATCAGACCAGCTTTTGTGGCACCATAGACAGCACCAAACGCCGGTCCGTGTTTGCCGGCGGCGGAGGCCATGTTAATGATCCGACCAAACCCCTGCTGTCGCATGACAGGTACGACATGCCGCGTCAGGATAATGGCTCCGGTCAGATTCGTTTCAATCGTCTGCAGAATCTGGTCAAGCGGCACTTGATCGAATTCTGCAAAACACTCGATCCCGGCATTGTTCACCAGCACATCGATCCGTCCGAAGCGATCGATTGTCGCCTTGACGAGAGCTTCCAGCGCGTTTGGATCGGCAACATCAGTGGGAACTGCGATGCATTCACATCCGGCCGCTGTAAATTCTGCGGCCAGCCGGGCCAGTTTGTCCGCCGAGCGCGCAGCCAGCACAAGGCGGTAAATTTTTTTCCCCGCCAGCCGCTGACAGATGTACCTGCCAATGCCCGAAGATGCTCCGGTGACGATGACTGTAAGTTTTTCCGGGACGGAAACTGAATTCGCCATGAAAACGAAAGCTCCGACTGAACCCTGAAAGCGTGGTCGATTTGTCTGGAATTCAGGCAGCATGGCAGATTGTCACGCTTGAGTCGAACGTAGAATGCTACGATGCGGGGCGTCGCTGAGCCCTGAAGCTCGTACTCCGTTCTGCACAAATGAATTCCCGATACGACATGAAAGATCCGGATCTCCGAATTATTGTGCTCACCGGCAGCGACCGCCCGGATATTCAGGCGGCGTGGGATGACCTGCGCGCTTATCTGCACACCGTGCGCGGCGTCGTGCTGGTCGGTGTGTTTTCCAGCGACGAACCAATCCCGGAAGATCTGGCAGGCGACATCGTGGTGGTGCTGGGGGGCGATGGTTCCGTGCTGCGAGGATGTCGACAGCTAGGTCGACGTCAGTTGCCGATCATCGGGGTCAACCTTGGTCGGCTGGGATTCCTGACCGACCTCAGTCCATCAGAATTTCGCAAAGGACTGCCGGGGCTCAAGCGAGGCCAGTTTCAGACTGTTGAACATCTGATGTTCGAATGTCACCATCACCGAGCTGACGGAACAGTGATGACCGATCTTGGCCTGAATGAAGTGAACGTCACCGCAGCCGGATCGATGAAGATGCTCTCGATTCATCTGAAAATCGACGACATGGATGTCACAACGTACAGTTGCGACGGGTTAATCATCAGCACGCCGGTCGGTTCGACAGCGCACAATCTTTCGGCGGGCGGGCCGATCCTGCGTCAGGAACTGCAGTGTTTCGCAATCACGCCGATTTGTCCTCATACGTTAACGGTCCGACCGATCGTGGATTCTGCCGAACGAACTTTTGAAATCTCGGTTCCGGATGCACCACCCGGTGTCATGCTGGTGATCGATGGTCAGATCAGCCGACCGGTGGATTCCGCTGATCGCATTCTGGTACGGCGGGCGGAGCAGACGTTTAAACTCGTTCGACTGGCAGGCCACAGCTTTTATGGAACTCTGCATCGGAAACTTGGCTGGCAGGGGCATCTGGACTATCGCGAACGGCGGGGTCATTGATTCAACAAAGTCGATGATTTCATTAGGTTGAAAAAGGTGTCTGGAACTCTCCGGCATCAGGTTTTCTCAGTATGTTCTGATGCCTCCAAAGTTCCAGACACCTTTTTCAACGCCCAATAACGGACAGTGAGAAAACGGTTCAATGTCGTCCATGTATTCCGAAGACGATCAGCGAATGATTCGCCTGCAGGAAGGAGATGCGACCGCTTTCAACGAGTTGGTAGGTCTCTGGCAGGGGCCGTTGTTCGGTTTTTTTATTCGCAACACGCGCGACGAGCATTTGTCCGAAGACCTGGTGCAGGAAACCCTGCTGCGCCTGTACCGGAATTGCTGGGACTATCTTCCGAAGGGACTTTTTAAGGGGTTCCTGTTCCGGATCGCCCGTAATCTGGTCATCGATCATTCGCGCCGCACAACCCATGACGTGCTGATTCGCAGAATTCGCGGCCGTGCTGTGGGACGCGATGGTGAAGAATTCGACCTGATGCAGTTGGTTCCCGACAACATTGCCTCGCCGTTTGATCGCGCCGTACAGCAGGAACTTGCAACAGCCGTGCAGGAAATGCTGCAGGAATTACCTGAAGAACAACGGCAGACATTTCTGCTGCAGCACTATGAATCCCTGACATTGTCCGAAGTCGCCGATGCCATGCGCACCTCATTGCCGACCGCAAAAAGCCGTTTACGGCTGGTCAAGGAAAAACTGCGAAACCTGTTAATCTGTCGCGGTTTTGTGCATGAAATTATTTCTGAGAATGAGTCATCCTGATTCATCAGTTGTGCGTTCTTGTTTTTTTGATGCTGCTTCCCGGAGCCCACCGTAATGCCTCACTTCAGCCGCCTGACAGACATCATCACCTGCAGCCTGACGGAAATTCTCAATGCGGCCGCCAATCCCGCCGTCACGCTGCAGGAAATCATCTGTGAAATGCATGAGGGGTTGGGAGCGTGTCGTCGTAATGTGCAAACTTCGACCGGTAACGGCGAACGGCTGAAACGTGAAATCTCCGATTATGAAACTCAGATTGTCGTATGGATGGATCGAGCGAAACAGAGCCTGGCCGACGGCGATGAAGATGCTGCCCGCAATTCACTGCGACGCAAAGTGGAGATTCAGGACCTGATTGCCGGGCTGCGACCAGAGCTGGATGCTGCCGTTTCCGCTTCGCAGCACATGCTCAGAATTCAGAAAGCTCTGGAATCGCGTTATGCTGAGGCTCTGCGAAAACTGGAAGAACTCACCGGGCAGCCGCCAGCCGTTTCGCTGCAATCAGAAACCGACGTCCTTTCCTCAAAGGCCGCGACTCAACAACGCAGCACGACCGTCGAAGCCGAACTTGAAGCCCTGCGCCGTGAACTGCAGGGGTAGTGCTCTAGTGCAATCATTCGCTGAGTTTTGATCGGCTCTCGCGAAGGCGTTTGAGGAGCATGACGACGGGGTTACGAACACCGCTGCGACTTGACAGTTCTTCCAGTCGCGCAATGGCGGTGTCGAGAGATTCCTTCGCCAGATCCGTGCGTCTTTCTTCAACGTAGACATGCGCCAGTTGCTGAAGGGTTCGAGCCAGAGCGAATTGGTACATCAGGACGTCCGGGAACTGATCGGCCAGCTGCTGATGGTATTTCAACGTTTCCTTCAGCGTCGCTTCCGCACGCTCGGTCTTGCCCTGCATCAGCTGCATTCCCGCGATCCGTGCCAGCGTTGACGCATAGAGACT
>JAYUVA010000801.1:0-12850 GCA_043754375.1 Candidatus Kuenenia sp.
GTCCGTTACTTATTTCCGTGCGATTGATTCGGTTGTCCCAAATTCGGTTGTCTCCCTGCGTCGCATGAAATGGACAACCGAATGGGGACAACCGAATGCGGACAACCGAATGGGGACAACCGAATGGACAAAATAGCCGGAAACACTTCCGGACAAAAACCGGGTGCTCTACTGCACGCGGTTGGCATTGGCTCGTTTACGTGCTTTCAACTGACCAACCATCGAGATCAAGCATGCGCGTCGGAATTATGGCCGATATTCACGACAATGTCGACAATCTGCGGCACGCGATCGGCCTTTTCAATTCTCTGGAATGCAGTGCAATCCTGCTGGCTGGCGATTTTGTTTCGCCGCTGGTCGTGCCGTCCATGAGGCGATTCACGTGCCCGGTGATTGCCTGTTACGGCGACAATGACGGCAATCAGATCGGAATCGCTGGCGGAATGAAGATTGTCGGGACGCTGGGGTATCCGCCGATGTGCTGGAAGTCGCGGGATGGCGTGAAGTTCGTCATGGCGCATCACCTGGACGGATTGCGCGACGTGATTGAGGGTTCCGACGTGATTGTGTTTGCGCACACACACAGGCCCAGCATTGCCACCGATCGGCATGGTCGAGTGTTTATCAACCCCGGCGAAGTCGGCGGCTGGATGTTTCGTAAACCCACGGTGGCCATTTTTGATACAGAATCACGGGCGGCGGAAATCATGGACTTGCCTCCGATGCCGCCGGCCGTGATGCTGGAGGAACGGTAGATTCCGCCGCCTGGAACAATTCCGGGAATTGCCTACAATGCTGGTGCCCGGGGTGCCTGGAAAAGGGGTCAGGCACCAATCGTGCGCAGCACCCTGCGGGCCATTTGGCGATTGGTGCCTGACCCCTTTACCAGGTCCCTGATCGGCACGTACCGATTGTTCTCCATTTCTATTCGGCTTCGTATTGAGTGAGCATGTCATGTTGAAAATCGACTTGAAGCGGTGTCTGTTGTTGGCTTTGACGCTGACATGCACAATCGTTCCGGCATCTGCGCAGGAAGGTGTGTTGAACCTGGGCAAGAATGAATTGGCGAGGCGAATTCCGGGATCCGGACCACTCACGAATGACCAAATTGCAGACTGGCTGTCGCACGCTGAAAATCATAAGCCACTGGCTGTCAAACTTCCGCTTGGGCTGAGTTTGGGCCAAAGCCAGATGAAGGGGCTGGAAAAGAATCCGCTCACGCTGGCAAAAATTGAACTCGGTCGGCAATTGTACTTCGACAATCGACTTTCATCAGATAACACCGTCAGTTGCGCTTCGTGCCATCATCCTCAGGAAGGATTCTCGCGACACACGCCGACTGGCGTTGGTGTTAAGGGGCAGAAGGGTGGAAGGAATTCACCGGTCAGCTATAACCGCATTCTGAGCGATGCCCAGTTCTGGGACGGTCGCGCAGATTCACTGGAAGCTCAGGCGATTGGCCCGATTCAGAACCCGATTGAAATGGGAAACACGCATGACGTGATGGTGAAGACGCTGAAGGAGATTGAAGGTTACTCAATGCAATTCGAAAAGATCTTCCCGGGCTCGGGATTCACGATCGACAATGTCGGGAAAGCCATCGCAGCCTTCGAAAGAACTCTGGTCACCGGTCCTGCGCCATACGATTACAGCGAAGCCTACAAACGATTTGCAACGCTGGCCCCGGAAGATCTTGAAGAACTGAAGACGGATTCACCGGAAACTTACACGCAGTATGAAGAGGCAAAATTGCTCGCAGAAGCAAACCCAATGTCTGAGAGTGCTATCCGAGGTCAGGAATTATTTTTTAGTAAGCGCGTGGGTTGCAGTAACTGCCACGTTGGTGCGAATCTTGCGGATGAGCAATATCACAATCTGGGAATTGGCATGGCCGCGACAGAACCGGACCTTGGACGATTCACCGAAACTCAAGTCGAAAAGGACAAAGGGGCTTTCAAGACACCGACGATTCGCAACGTGGCGTTGTCAGCGCCTTACATGCACGACGGCGGCATGGCGACGCTGGAAGAAGTCGTGGAACACTACAATAAAGGCGGTGACAGGAATCCGTGGCTAAGTGACAAGATTGTGCCGCTGAAGCTGACGCCGCAGGAAAGCATTGATCTTGTTGAGTTCATGCGTGCCTGTACCGGCTCCTTCCCGTCCGTGTCGAGTGCGAGGTTGCCGCAGTAATTTCGATTCGGGCTGAAGTCATGCGACCCGCGCTGCGCGGGCGGGACCGTGATTGCGAAGGGAGACCCGGTCTGTTCAGCTGGCGCTGCACACACCCTACTGGAATCACAGAATCAAACTCCGCCAGACCCATGAGGCATTGATGAGAAACGAGACCTCCGGCGACCATTCTTTTCTGCTGTGCGAGTTGGCGGCGATTCTGGCGATGCTCGCTGTGGCACCAATGGCGGTCGCTCAGACCGTTACGCCGCAAGCGGCAACCCCGCAAGCTGCGCCGGATGCGACGAAGCCATCCGAGCCCGGATCGCGTGAATCGATCACGTACGATCACGTCTACGGGAACAAACTCATCTCGATCGGAGCTTTTTCGCCAACCCGCATCACATGGCTCGACGACGAATACTACATTCAACGCGAAAGCAGTGGGTGGCAGAAAGTCGCGGCAAAGACGGGTGACAGCAGTCCCTGGTACGATGTCGATCATCTGGCGAAAGTGTTGGTACAGATCCCGAATGTTTCTGAATCCGACGCTCAGCGTCTGGCACCCGGAGCGTGGATTGAGTTCCTGCCGTCAAAGAATATCGTGGTGTTTCGCCTCGGTGAGCGACTGATCCGGATGCAACTGGACGGTTCGAACATTGCCGTTGTTGAAGACGTTCCGGCCGACATAGAACTCACGACGCTCAGTCCTGGTGGTTCTGCACTGGCGTTCGTTCGAAAGAATGAACTCTGGGTTGTCGATTTCGAAGCGAAGGCAGTCCGGCAGTTGACGCACGATTCCACGCATTATGTGCGGAATGGCAAGGCGGACTGGGTGTACTACGAAGAAGTCTACAGCCGCAATTGGCAGGCGTATCGCTGGAGCCCCGATGGCACACAGATTGCCTATCAGCAGTTTGATGACACCGATGTGCCGAAGTTTCAGGTCGCTGATCATGCGTCAGTGGAGCAGTCATTTGAAACCGAGTATTTCCCAAAGGCCGGGGACAGGAATCCCAGTGTGCGACTCGGCATCGTCGCGATGTCCGGTGGCGCAACGTCATGGGTGGACACTTCCCTGTACCCCGCAGCTGACCTGATTATTGCGCACTTCAACTGGTTGCCGGATAATTCCAGCCTCTACTGGTACGCTCAGAATCGCATTCAGACGTGGCTCGATGTGATGACTACCTCGATGCCTGATGGACAGACCGTCAAGCTGCTCCGCGATGAAACGGGAGCGTGGGTTGACAATCCTCTTGATCTGACATTTCTGTCGAACGGCAGTTTCCTGTTCTTCAGCGAGCACACCGGATGGCGTCATCTGTATCGGGTTTCACCAGACGGGAAAATGATCACACCGGTTACGAGCGGGGAATGGGAGGTTCGCGGGTTGCACGCGGTCGATGATGATGAGACTTATGTGATGGTGTCCGGCACGAAAGACTCACATATTGCCGAAAACGTATACCGCGTTTCGCTGAAGAATTCTGGCGATGTCGCGAGACTGACACCTGAAGATGCGATGCATATCGCCAGCGTCAGCGAACACGGCAGCTATTTTGTGGACTCATTCAGTAGGATTGACCAGCCCGCAAAAGTCGTCGTCCGAAATGCGAGTGGTCTCGAACTGCGAGTGATATCGGAGCCTGTGTCTGTGCCGCGTGACAAGTATGCGTTCGGCACCGTGGAACTTCGCGATATCCCGATGGCGGATGGTTCGACGACAAAGGCGATCTTCGTGCTGCCGCCGGATTTCGATCGCATGACACAGTATCCCGTTTGGCTGCGCACCTACGGTGGTCCGCATCATCCCCAGGTAAAAAATGCCTGGAGCAACCGCATGCCCGATCATCTGCTGGCGAATCTGGGAATTGTCGTCATCATCTGGGATCCGCGCACGGCAAGCGGATACGGGGCGAAAAGCGCATGGCAGGCCTATAAGCAACTCGGTGTGGAAGAGACGAAAGATCTGGAGACCCTGTGCGGCTGGCTGCATGATCAGTCATGGGTCGATGCGCAACGCATCGGCCAGAGCGGTCACAGTTACGGAGGTTATTTTACCTCGTACGCAATGACGCACACCGACAAAATCTGTGCCGGGATTGCTGGCGCGCCTGTCACGGATTGGGCAAACTATGACTCGATCTATACGGAACGATTCATGTCCACTCCGCAACTCAATCGTGAAGGCTATCAGAAGTCATCCGTCGTGGCGGCTGCGTCAGAACTTAAAGGACGCCTGTTGATCCTGCACGGACTGAAAGACGATAACGTACACCCCGAAAATTCCATTCAGCTCATCCATGAGCTGCAAAAGGCAGAGCGTCACTTCGAAGTGATGTTCTATCCGACGTCTCGCCACGGAATCTATGGCAAACATTACAACAAACTATGCTTCAACTTCATCGTTGACGCAATGGGGAAACCTGAGGCCAGACAGCCGTAGATCATATGTCAACCGGTGCATCTCAACGTACATTGATTCCGATTTCGTTCAGTGCCAGCAACGTACTGCAGTTGTTGGCGGCGATGGCCTGCTTTCTGGCGGCGTTTGTGCTGCCGGCTAACTTCCCGGAATTTGCAGGATCGGCGAAATATTTATTGCTGGTGCTGGGTGGCGGATTCTTTGTCGTCACCGTGCTGTCAATGCTGCTGCGTCCATGGCTGACCATGATCGCTCAGAAGATTGGCATTCGATCTCGTATGTTGCTGCCGCGCGAAGGCATCGTCTATCTGGGAATCATGCTGGTCATTGCCGTCGCTGCGCTCACCGGCGGCAATCCCGATACGGGCAACATGCTGCTGCTGATCTTTGGCATGATGGCCGGACCGTTTGTCTTCAACGGTTGGATCGTGGTGGCCATGCTGGCGCGCGTCAATGTGTCGCGGCATCTGCCGGTCTCCGTTTCAGCAGAAACCTGGTTTTCCGTTGAAATCCGCATGAAGAACGACAAAAAATTACTGTCGTCGCGGCTGGTCGAAGTTCGTGACGTCGTTCAAGGCAAAAAAGTCCGGGTTGAAGGCAAAGTTATCTTTGTGCGCATCGCACCGGGAGAGCGGCGTTCGGCTCACTACGACATCTGCATTTCTCGCCGTGGTTTGTACAAGTTCGGCCCATTACGATTGAGTTCCCGCTTTCCGTTGGGCATCGGGGAACGCGGCCATGTGGTGTCTGCTGGCGACGAAGTCATCGTGCACCCGAAGATCGGACGACTTTTGCAGGCGTGGACACGTCGCGAGCGCGAACTGGCCGAATCCGTCATGCGTTCGAACGCACGGGTCGGTCTGTTCGATGACGAGTTTCACGGAATCCGCGAATACCGTACCGGCGACAATCCGCGGGCCATCCATTGGCGCAGTTCGGCTCGGCACGGGCACTTTATGGTCAAACAGCACGAACAGCATCGGGAAGCGGACCTGATCGTTCTGCTGGATTTGTATTCGTCAAGGGAGTTTTCAGAACCGCTGCAGGAACGCGCGATCAGTCTGGCCGCGACGATCTGCGTTGAGCAGACTCGCCAGTCATCATCAGGTCGCTATCGGCTCCTGATTGCCGGCAAGGATTTTCAGAGCGTGGAATGTTCCGGCTCTGCGGGCTTCCGCGACGCGGCACTGAAGGAGCTGGCGGTTTGCGAATCGTCTCCGAAGGCCCAACTGGCGTCGATGCTGCTGGCAGTGTGCCAGAGCTATCTCGCACCGAACAGTCGCTTTGTGCTGATCACTCCACGGCCTGAAGCCGCCAGATTGCTGGCCGATTCGATCGCGCAGGAAAATCTGCGGTATGAGCAACAGTTCATCGGACGTCTGATGATCCTCACGGCAGATGAGGAGACGCTGAATGCAACACTGGCCATGGATGTGGACGCAATTCCCGTTCTGCAGCAAAGACCGACGACCAACGTGACGTCATCCTCAGCAGATTTCGTCAGCGTTCCATTGCCAGTCACAGCATTGGCCGGCCCCGAGGTTCCGGTCCTCGACACAAGCGACCGCAGACTGCAATCCGCCTTCTTTCGCAGTATCACGCTCACCACGGCTATGGCGGGGCTGGTACTTTGTCACAGTGAAGGCAGTTTTTTTCCGGCGGTACTCACGCCGTTTGTCGCCGTCATCGCATGGATTTTTGTCGATCATTTGAGGTGGATTCGACTGCCGACATGGCTCGCAAATGTTTGCGGTCTGGCTGCGCTGACCATGTCCATGTACGAATTCAGTCGGGGCACCGTGGAGGGCAAGTTGTTGTCCGGAGCGCACATGCTGGTGTACCTGACATGCATTGTGCTGATGATGCAGAAGGGGCATCGTCAATATTGGTGGCTGATGGCCTTGACTTTGCTGCAGATGGCCGTGGCAGCGGTGCTGAAGACGGGTGTGTTTTTTGGCGGTTCCATGTTGATGATGATGGCACTTTTGTTGTGGACGCTGTCGGTATTTTCGCTGTATCGCGTGATGGATCAGCATGTCGGTCGGAAAGTGAAGCAAGGAGCGTTGAATCTTCGTCCCCGACAGGATTCCGCAGCAGTCACGAAATCGTTGCGGAACAACGGCGGGGATTCGTTGATGCAGGTTCGCGATGGTTTACAGCGTGATACTTCTGAAACATGGGTCGGCTGGCGATTTCGCAGTATGGTGAGCTGCTCGTTTGTGGTTTCGCTGGTGCTGGCTGTGTTCGTGTTCGCGGCGTTTCCCCGTATTTGGGTTCCGGCGGGAGCCGCGTTTGCTGCGGACACAGCCAGCGAAGGCGGGCCAGGTTCGCGAAGCGGCTTCAATGACAAAGTGTCGCTCGGGCGTGTCGGACGTATCATACTCAGTCAACAGCGTGTACTGCTTTTCAGCGTCACCAGTCTAAAGTCCAAAAAGCCGGTTTCCGCCGAAGAGTTTGCAGCAGCGATCGACATGGATGAAGTCCGATTTCGCGGCAATACTCTGGGGAACTACCATGGTGGAAATTGGGGTGGCGCGGTTCGTGCAGGAGCGGATGCTGATTCGGATTATGCAATCGATCGATTTGCAGACACCGGAGGACTGGTCCCCGAATTCCAGGTTGAGATTACTCAGGATGCACCGGTCGGCCCATATGCGTTTGCCCCGTATCCGGTCTCAAGCATCCGAGCAACCGGTAATAGCCAGATTCGCATACGGCCCATCACGGGTACCATGGTCTGGAGCGGAACGTCAGCCACTGATGAGTCTCGGACATTCACCGTGGAATGCCCGCGCATTGATCCAACATCGGATGAAAACCCGGCATCTGAATCCCGCCTGACCCCTGATCAGGCCTTGAGCGACGCCGAGCAGGACATGAAGCGATTCTCTCGTCGCGTCGCACGCGATTTCTATCTGGCACGGAACATCGCCGACGAACTGCCACGTCTGCAGGAGCTGACAAATCAACTGTGTACGAAGGACGGCAGAAAAATTTCGGAGGCAGCACGAGTCCGCGCTGTCATGCAGTATCTGCGTGCCGAAAATGGATTTGCGTATTCCACAATGCAGACTCGACATGACCGGTCGATCGATCCGGTCGAAGACTTTCTGTTCAATACCAGATCGGGCCATTGCGAATACTACGCATCTGCCTGTGCACTGATGCTGCAGTCGGTGCAGATTCCGGCACGGCTGGTCAATGGATACTACGGCAGCGATGTCAATTCCATGACTGGAAAGAGTGAAATCCGCCAGCGGCACGCACACAGCTGGGTGGAAGCATTTCTGGACGGTCACTGGCAGACGCTGGAGCCCACACCCGCAGCGCCACGCCGTGAGATGATTTCAGCCGGAAAGGCGGATTCGCTGATGAGCAATCTCCAGACGGCGATTTCAGATATATGGAATGATGGCGTTCACAACATGTCGGCAGAAAGACAAAAAGCGTTCTTCGCGCCTGTGATCTCTACGTCAAAGTCTATGTTTGCCTCGATCCGCCAACAGGGATTTTTCACCGCAACATGGAACGGAATCCAGTCGTTTCTGACGTCACCGGAATCCTGGTTCAGCTGGCGCGGGGGCGTAGCAACATTCCTGTTGCTCCTTATGGGCGGGTTGATTTCTCGACTGCATCCGTTGGCCCGTCTGCTGCGGGCGGTGCGGTCTCTCTCGACACGATTTTCCGAAAAGCAACGAGCAAGCCGATCGGTGATCCGCTTCTACGCAAGGTTCTGTGGTTTATGCGAACAACACGGCATGCGACTTTCGGCAGCCGACAGTGCTCTGGAAAACGGGCGTTCATCGATTCTGCGATTCGGGGAGCGATTGCACTCCGCAGAACTTCGTCAGTTGCCGATTCGCATTGTTACGGCGTTTAATGAGGTTCGGTTTGGAAAAACGGAACTGACAGATGAACAGGCTGCCAGCATCGGAAAGGATCTGACGGACTTTGCAGCTGCGTTGTCTCAAAAAAAGGCCTGACCAGTTACCGACTGGATCTTCAGAAATTCCAGGATTCTGTCACACTCTGCGAATCAGACCGTGTAATCTGAGATTGAGAATCTGGCCTTTTTGCCCATTGCGATTCGCCGACCGTGGAAGAGTCTACTTCAATGACAGATGTCTGCCCGCACTGCCAACATGCTGTCGCGCTGAACGCCGGACGATGCCCACGTTGTGGAAAACCGATACTGAAAGATCGTGGTGAATCGACGTGTGACACTGTCATTGTACACGCAGGCAACACGAATGTTGACAAGGTGTCCACAGAAATTGAACTCGACCAGTTGCTGCTGCCTGGCCAGGTACTGGACATTTACAAATGTGAAAAAATGCTGGGTCGTGGCGGCATGGGTGTCGTCTATCTGGCCCGCAACACAAGTCTGCAGCGACTTTGCGCGCTCAAGCTGCTCTCGCCTCGCAGGATTCAGACAGACGTTGATTACGTCGCGCGCTTCGAAAACGAGGGCCGGGCCGCAGCCGCACTTGTGCATCCCAATGTCGTGACGACGCACGCGATTGGCCGCGCTGACGACTTTCATTTTCTGGAAATGGAATACGTCGCGGGAAATGCTCTCCAGCACGAAATTGATATGCAGGGAGCGATTGGACCAATTCGATCGACGACAATGGCTGTTGGTATCGCGTCCGGTCTGGCGATGGCGCATCGACTGGGCATCATTCATCGGGATCTGAAACCCGATAACGTTCTTGTGACACCCGGCGGAATTCCCAAGATTGTGGACTTTGGCCTGGCGAAACGCATTGTCGGCGCGGATGTTGAAGGACACGCACTTGCCGGTACGCCATATTTCATGGCTCCGGAATTGTTTGAGGGACAACCGGCGACGCCTTCGACGGACGTCTACGCCCTCGGTGTGTGTTACTACCTGATGCTCACGGGGCGGTATCCGTTTGAAGGCGACTCCGTCAATTCTCTGATGAAGTCCATTCTGACGGCAAAGTATACCAGCGTACGCCGCATTAACGATGCGATTCCGCTGGACATCGCAGAATGCGTTTCGCAGATGCTGAATCGCGAACCCGATCACCGCCCACGCGATGGCGGGGCCGTCTCTCAATTACTGCAGGCCGTCCTGGGCGCCGTGCGCGATCTGGACAATTTGATTTATGATGCGTTCAATGGACTTCCGAATATCCGCTGGCAACGCGACCAGAGCGATCGTTTTCGGGTCTGCCTGACTCTGCGCGGAGATCGCACTCAGACTGTGTACATTGAAAACAGCGAACACGCGGCCGGTGATCGTCTGCTGATGATCTACAGTTTGTGTTGTCGTGCAAGTCCGGACTTCTACGAAGACGCGCTCCGGCTGAATGCGGTTGTTCATCATGGAGGCATTTCGATTCGTAATATCGATGGCCAACCGTACTTTGTGATGGTGGATACGTACCCTCGAGGCACTGTGAGCGGTGAAGAAATTCGCCGTAGCGTGATCGAACTGGGCTGCCGAGCCGATTTCGTGGAAGAACGACTGACAGGGACTGATTTGAATTGATGAGAATTGCCATTGAACAGAAAAACTGCCACGCTCGACGAGCGGGCTGTTGATTTAATCGTTTAACGGCAAGCCGAAGGTGACAGTCATGGAAAACACCGACGCCACGGCTAGCCGTTAAACGAAAACGCCACAACCTGCATTAAATCAACACCCCGCTAGCCGCAGGCGCAGGCGAAACCTGGCAACGACGCCTGCCCCCGCTCAGTCGCGCGCTGCTGAATAGCAGTGAGTTCCTGTTTATTCCGTAACGGTGATTCCTGTGCCCTGGACATTCTTGCCTGAGTCTTATCCAGACAACATTCCATGGGAGCGAGACTTCAGATTCACGATGCGTTTCGTTTCGGGACTGGTTGTTGGTAATGCGACGGACATGAATGTCCATCCTACAGTGGGGTGCGACTTTGTCGCCATGCGTCTATAATCCGGACTTGTCTGAATCCCGCCTGTGTTCCGGTGTTCGCTTCGGAGACTCTTCAATGTCAATGTCAATGCTGCGACTTGCTGTTGCTCTTGCCTGCTGCATTTTCTGGAATGGCGTGGCACAGTCTGGCGACGAGGTGCGTGGTCGAACCAATGACGGCAACCGTCTTGCGTATCTCGACGAATGCAATCCGTGGTATCCGCATAAGGATTTTCCGAAGCTGATCACTCCGCAGTGGGTCGGTGAGGAAGGTGTCGAGGCCGTAATTGTGCTCGGCATCGACGATATGCGAGATCCAGCGAAGTACGAACAGTACCTGCGACCAATCCTGAATCGACTCAAGCAGATCGACGGCCGCGCCCCCGTCAGCATCATGACCAATGAAGTCAAGCCCGATGATCCGCAGCTCCAGAGCTGGCTCGGGGAAGGCTTGAGCATCGAATGCCACACGATAGATCATCCGTGTCCGCTGCTTCAGGGTGGCGACGTCGGGAAGGCCGAGTCCACCTATCATCGCTGCGTGGACCTGATGGGAACGATCCCCGGCAACAAGCCTGTCGCATTCCGAACTCCGTGCTGTGATTCACTGAACACCGTGAGTCCTCGGTTCTTTGCCGAGATCTTTGCCAGCACCACAGAGAATAGAAACTTCCTGCAGATTGATTCGTCGGTTTTCACGTTCTTCACGTCAGAAGATGAATCGCTGCCGAAGGAACTGGTGCTCGATGCCAACGGCAAGGAGCGATTCTGGAAGTACCTGCCGAAGAACAACAAGTACGGCGGCAATGTTCACAACAACTTCGTGAACTATATCAAAAACTATCCGTATCCGTACGTGATCAACAACGGCTGCTGGGAAATTCCGTGCCTCGCCCCCAGCGACTGGTCGGCTCAGCATCTTCACGGGGCCAACAATCCTGCCACCGTCGAAGACTGGAAAGCCGCGATCGATCTGACCGTTCACAAGCAGGGCTGCTTCAGCCTCGTGTTCCATCCTCACGGCTGGATTAAACCGGAACAGGTGGTGGAGATGATTGACCATGCGGTCGCGAAGCATGGGAAGAAAGTGAAGTTTTTGAATTTCAGGGAGGTGGCGGAGAGGTTGAATCATGCGTTGTCAGGCGACACGCCATACCGCATTTCAACAGTCAAGAGTTTGCTGATTCCTTCGCAGAAAGATCTCACTGTCATCGATGTACCGAACGCGATGGCGAGTTTTCTATATGCGCATTCGCCGAAGTTTCATTTTGTGAATCCCGAAGGCAAGCAGCTTGAGTATCCCCTTGATTATGTTCGGACCGGGGAGCACATGATGGCGGGTGGTCGATATTCGGATTCGTTCATTCCATTTATTGGTTACGACAAGCCGCACAATGGTCTCTTTATCCACGACCGCCACTTCTGCTGGATCAATGAAGACACAGCGAACCTGCCGGATTTGATGTATCGAGTATCGTTTGACGAGATTCTTGCCGAACACGAACAGGCCTCGGCGAGCGGTGGGCGTCAGCCCGCCGGTACAACGACGGCGAATGCTCCCGAAGAAGCAAAGTACCGGGGGGCTGACGCCGCCCCGCTCGCCGAATACGAAGCCAAATATGATCCCGTTCTCGTCGGCGCGGCTGTGGTGGACATTACGCCTGAGTATCCCGTGCGGCTCACGGGATATGGCAACCGCATGAAGGAATCTGAGGGCATTGCCGCGAGAATTCATGCACGCGCGATGGCAGTGGGAGGAGCGAGGAGCGAGGAGCGAGGAGCGAGTGAGTCGCAAAATCGCAACTCAGACGACTCAATCCGCGATCCTCAATCCTCACCCCTCGCGATTCTCATCACTGTCGATAACTGCGGCGTGCCTCTGGAAATGACCGAAACCGTCTTCGAACGCATTGCTGCCAAACACAACATCACTCGTGAGCGGTTTGCGATTTCTTCCACACATTCCCACTCCGCGCCTTGGCTGCGGGGATTCGCGCCGAATATCTTTGACACGATTCCTGACGATCATGCGGCGCATCTGGCTCAGTACGAAACGGAGTTAATCGAAAAGCTCGTCGCAGTGGTTGATAAAGCCATCGCAGCGCGGCGACCGGCGCATTTGTCGTCTGGCTTCGGCGAAACGAATTTTGCGATGAACCGACGATTGATCGCAAACGGCAAGTGGACCAACTTCGGCGAAGTCCCTGACGGCCCGACCGACAAACGAGTCCCCGTCCTGGCAGCTCATGACACCGAGGGAAAACTGATCGCCGTGCTCGCGAATTATGCCTGTCATTGCACGACGGAAACCGGTGAGTTCAATCAGATC
>JAYUVA010000802.1:0-2631 GCA_043754375.1 Candidatus Kuenenia sp.
CTCCGCCATGCCACTCGAAGGCATGACGCAGGAAAACCGCCAACGGGCTCAGCAGATTATCAAAGAACGCAGTCAGTTCCGGCGTCTGCCATCACTCCAATACACAATTGACGAACCGATGTTTCGGTATCTGCTCAAACACCCTGATGTGGCGGTCAGCACGTGGCGAGTGATGGGAATTTCGCGGTTTGAAATGTGGCAGACGGGCGACATGGAATATGAAGCGCAGGCGATTGATGGCTCGGAAGGCATCGCCGACATTCTGTATCAGGACCACAACCAGATGGTATTCGTCTGTCAGGGCCGCTACCACAATCCGCTGCTGCCGCGTCCGATGGAAGCATCCGCGCTGATCTGGTTTCGCGCGGTGTACGTGCCGAATGCAGAAGGGACGCATGTTGTCACGCAGAAGGCTGACGTGTTTGTGCGCTTTCCGTCCAGCAGCGTGTCAGCAATCGCCAAAATTCTGACGCCTGTCCTGCATTCTCTGATGGACCGCAACCTGTTTGAAATCTCGCTCTACGGCAGCATGATGTCCCGCGCTGTGCGTGACGAACCCGAATGGGTTGTCCAGGTTGCTCAGCAAATGGACGGCGTGCTTCCGCAACGCAAGGGCGAACTGATTGAAGTCGCGCGGAAACCCCGCAATGTGAATCGCCATGGAACGATGGGGCGATTCACAATGCCTGCCGCTGATCGCAAGCTGATCCTGTCTCCTCAGCTGCTGTTCCTTGATCCACCGAAAGAGCGCGAAGTTGTTGGTGCCTCGGCAGCTTCCACATTATCACCCGCCACAGGAATTCCGGCGTCAGGCCCTGCCGGTGGAATCGCATCGGCTCCAGGAAAAAGTCCGGTGCCCGTCCGCACAGTCGCCACTTCCCCGACTGGAAACCTGACATTGATTACGACAAAAGATTGTTTGACGACCGACAGCTCGACGCCCGTCCGGAATGCTGGCGCGCCGAGTGAACCAACCAAACGCTCCGACGGCGGTTTCATACTGCAGCCCGCCGTCGTGCCCCCGACTGGATCGACCGCAACCGATCCAGTCGGCAGCGAATCACCCGGCTCTGAGAAATAGAGCCCCAGGGCTTGGAAAAGGGGTCAGGAACCAATAGCCAAATGGCCCAAAGGGTGCTCTGCACTATTGGTTCCTGACCCCTTTTCCAAGCTTGCAGCCTGTACTCCAGCGTATTGCAGTTGCGACGCCGGAACGGCGCTGCGCTTGGTCCGGCCTACTGCCGCCGGAAGGCAGTACTCCAACGTAACGCAGTTGCCACAATATCTTCAATCTCCTGCTGTCAGGCTTCCGGCATCCTTGAACGCATAGGGTGCAGCAACATCCGATGTGAACCGATGCGCGGTCATCCACGCAAATCGAGTTTCCTCAGAATTCGAGGGATCCGGATCTGGCAAGGGAACGCCATCCGCTTCTGCGTAGAGAGTTCGAACGACGGCGACCCTTGCCGAAGCACGAGGAATCAGGTCGTAGTCTGTGCCGCGTGTCTGCAGAATCCATGTATTGTCGCGAAAACCGCTGATCAGTCGATCGTGAGCCGCACGCACCAGATCCACTTTCTGAGCGTCATTCAGCGCGGTCTCTCCGCGAATCGTGTTCGTCAGTTTTTGCGTTTCCGATACATCGAAACTCACCCAGCCGTACGGCGGCAGAAACGCTTCGAGCTTGCAATGTGATGGCGATGCTTTGGGAAACGGATTGAGTCCGTAGGTCACGCGCGTGGGCAACGACATCACGCGACCCATCGCGGCACAGAAACCATGATAGTCGCTGCAGTGACCGGAACGTTGTTCGATTGCATGCAGCGAACTTGCTTTCAGCGATGCCTTGTTGTGACTGTAGGTAAAGTTCTTATCGGCAAACGTCATCACGGCGTCCAGATCCAGCAGCGGATTGCGACGCTGTGGAAGTATCTCTGTCAAAAGCGAACCGAACCGGGCGTCTGTGACGACCGCCTGTTGTTCACTTCGCAGATAGGGTTCGAATTCATGGCGCCAGCTTGCAGGAGTCTGCACCTGCGCGGCATCCAGATTCCAATGCAGCTCGTGAGTCTGCACCTTCAGTCGGTGCCGGATGGCGATGGCACCAAGAGGATTCCGGAACTCAAAATACGCGAACGTGTTGCCGAACACTTCTTCCGTACCTAACTGCGGTTTCACATCGACAGGAAACGTCGTCAAGTCCGTCAGCCGCACGTTCTGAGCCGTGTCGCTCGGCGGAATCGGAACCCAGACACGCAGCAGCTTTGTCTGATACGGAGCGGTCAGAACAAACACCAGTTCGCCGTCCCACACGACAGGATTGGACATTGCTGCTGAACACGACTGTTTCGGATCCACCACATCACTCGCTTGTAGAAGAGAGCGTGCATCAGCCAGCAACACCATTGCCACAGCCAACCACCACAGCGGTTTCGGCCTGCCTGATTGTGTCATATTGTTCATCTGAAGTCTTTCTGACCGAGGAGTCTGTCCCGATACTCCAGGACCGTGAGCCGCAAGGCGCTAGCCGCAGGTGTTGATTTAATACCAACCCGAAGCGCCAGCGAGGCAAAAACGGCTGAATTCCTCGCTGGCGCTTCGGGTTGGTATGATCATGAGCCCCAAAAATCA
>JAYUVA010000803.1:0-5654 GCA_043754375.1 Candidatus Kuenenia sp.
AGAACCGGAACCTGCTTGTAGAGCTTCGTCACAAATGCACGGGCATCGTCCTCTGTGCCTCCGTTGAGAACGACACTGCCCCAGGCGGCAAGGAATGCAAGTTTCCCATTCCCGGATGTCTTTGGATTTGGAGTGATGATCTGGAACTCCGGACGAATCAAATCTGACCATTCATGAATTGCTTTTGGATTTCCTTTCCTCACCACAAACACAATTGTCGAGGTGTACGGCAGGCTATGGTTTGGAAATGAGTCCTCCCAGCCGTCTTTGATCAGACCCTTTCGATGAATCTGTTCGGTGTCAGTCCAAAGGGCCAGCGAGACGACGTCCGCTTCCAGACCATCGATCACCGCACGAGCCTGACTGCCGGAAGCTCCATGAGACTGCTTGACGGAAACCGTGGTTCCAGTTTGTGTTTTTGACACTCCTGCGAATGCTTTATTTAAGTCCTTCCAAAGTTCGCGAGTCGGGTCGTAGGAAACATTGAGCAACTGCACGCTTCCACCGTCCGAACCACTTGCTGAGCCTGAAGAATTCGTCAGGCTCGAATCGCCCGCAGAGTTTGTGTCACATCCAGCTAACACCATGGAGGTGACAGCAAACAAGACCGCTGAACTGAAAATTCGATACATTTGATAACTCCCTGAAACATCAAACCACGACTGAATAGGTGATATATTTAACCAAAAAAAACGAGGCGACTGTTAGATGCCGTCTCCGTACATGATTTCTCGCGAAAACACTTCCTCGCGACGCACAACCGCACCTGCGAAAACACCTGCCAATGTGGCCCCGTCCATCATCTTTACGACATAGTTTCTGATATCGAGCATGACTCGGCGAAATCGACAGGCACTTTCCTGCGTGCAGGCTTCGTAATGGCTCGTGGAAACGCAACCAATGGGCGCCAGAATACCGTCAAAATGCCTTACAATTTCACCCATTGTGATTTGCTCCGGATGCTTCGCCAGTTCAAACCCCCCAACCCTTCCCGGAATACTCTGCACCCAACCTTGCTGCTTCATGTCGAGCATGATCTGCTCAAGGAACCGCCGAGGAATGTCGTTTTTCTCTGCCAATTCCCTGATCGATATTGGCCCTCGTCCACGAAACGCTACCAAGGTGAACAGGGCTCGCAGAGCGTAGTCAGACTTCCTTGAGAGTTTCATCGGCAGACCCCAGAGCGTCGATTTAATATACCACCAAATTAGTCGTGTTTTATTTGTCATCGCGACTAATGTCAACGGATCTTGGGCAATAATTTCAGAAAATCAGAAATCTGCGTTTCATCGCAGCCATAGCCGGGGGGCTCGGGCGGTGTCTCAAGACGGCGAATTATACTCCGCGCGGCCAGATTTGAGGTTTTGTGAGCGGCAAGGCGCTAGCCGCCGGTGCTGACCGAATGCACAACCCGCGGCTAGCGGTCTGTTGATTGAATCGTTTAACGGCAAGCCGCAGGCGTCGGCGCCAGCAGTAACTGTCGCCTGCGGCTTGCCGTTAAACGAAAACTCATCCACAGGACTAAATCAACAGACCGCTAGCGCCTTGCGGCTCGCTCAACAACATGTCCCTCAGTCCTGACCGCGCGGAGTATATTCTGCAGCAGCAACAAACGTGAGACCCGAGATCGCCGGGCGTGGCGGCTCAGGTGTTCCTTCCGGGAGTGAGACAAGCTCGCAGCTTGCAGTGCACTTTGGGCACAGGTCTTCGACCACCCATTTGAATGATGGCACCGTCTTTGTGATCGTCTTCTTCATCAACTTGCGTTTGGTGAAGATCTGTTGGTCACAGCCCGGAATCCATGACGTCCAGACAATACGCCTGGGTTGCGAACACACTTTGTCTCCCGCTTCGGAGTGGCAGACCGTGTCACATTGCTTGCAGTCCGGTGTGCTGGGGCCTGGCACACAGAAGTCTTCGCATTGCATACCCCAACAAGTCGTGGTGATTTTGCGGTCTTCCTGGACCAGTCGACAGATTTTTTTACAGCGGTTCGCACTGCATCCACAGTGGGAGCAGCAACCTTCGCCTGCCATTGCCTCGCTCGGAAATCCAGCGTAAATCCATGCGGCGGATGTGGCCAGAAGTGATCTCAGAAGCATTCGACGTGTCTTTGTTTGCATGGGAATCGCCTGTGCAGAGATGTTTTCGAATCTCGAATCGCTCAACCTGTCACCAGTTGAAGTCAAATCGCATGGCCAGCAGATCAGACTGTGTCGCGCCATAGGTGGTCTGACTTGTTGTCACGGGGTGGATCCAGTCGAACATCACCCGAGTTCGATCGCTCCAGTACCAGTTGAAGCCGGTCGTAATATCGTTGTACTGGCCCTTGTTGACCTGATCGAGATTGAGGTTGGAATAGCGTGTCTTCAGCTCCCATGCACCGGGACTGATCGCACCGGGCACCATGAAGAAATTTGAGTATGGCACGTTCCGTCCAAACTGAGCTCCATGTTGTCCGAATCGGTCGTAAATGCGATTTTCGCCCGTCAGAAAATAACTCAGGTGAGCATAAGCGCCGGTCAACGTTTGTGCCCCGCCAGATGTCATGTTGACACTGGAAACGTAGGCTTCGCTTTGCAGTGTGACTGGTCCCATGATCGCCGCGAATTCCAGATTTCCCGTTGTGTAGGAATTTGCCGCGAGACTTCCGCTGTCGATCAGAAACGGCCCTTCATGAACCTGAGGTCGCGCCCGGACGCGGACTTTGTGGTCCTGATCCTGTGTGTGCAAAACACCGATGCCCGTGTGAATCAGGTAGCGACCATTCGATGGTTCATCATAGAACGGAGTCCATGTCAGGCGACCACTGATTCGGCAACCCTGATTGTCATCAATCCGCTCTTTCAGACTTTCACTAATACTGTCAAAGAAGATGCCTGTGGCCCACGTCACGTTTTGGTCGTCTGAACAGTTATACAACGCGATGCCGACTTCTCGATCCGCAGTGAACACACCCTGCGTCGGAATCGAGCGTTCCATGAAGATGTTCATCGTATCATTTGTGACCTGCTCAAGGCCAAACGGGACGAAGAAGTTTCCAATCCGCACTCGTCCGAGGCCAGGGATTTCATTCATCGAGAAATAGGCATCCTTGACGTCAGGCGATGTCACAGTCCCGGGAGCGTTCGTTCCGACGGCTTCCGGCTCCAGCGTCATCTGCAGCCGAAAGTCGCATTGGCCATATCCCGTACCGTCTGCTGTAAGTCGCAATCGACGGAATTCAAAGTAATCCTGAGTTCCGGGAATCGTTGGAGCAGCATTGGCCCAGTTGACATATTCAAGCTGAACATGCCCGCCCATCTTGACGGTCCACTTGTCCGTCGACATATCCTGCCAGCCCTCGACCTTTTTCGTTTCGTCGTCTTTCTTTTTCTTGTCCGACTCGGATCGCTTTTTCTCCGAAGCCTCCAGTTGATCGATCCGTTTCTGAAGGCGGTTCAGGTCCGCTTCAAAAGTATTCGCTTCGGCCCCGGATGGCTGCTCATCTGACAGTTCAACTGCTTCCGAAAAACCATCACGTGCAGTGACTCGCAGGGAATCCGTCAGCCGCGTGCCTGATGGGGAGTCATCACTGGCAATCAGCCAGTCGGGCTCCGCAGAAAACGGCGATGCCGTCAGGCCATGCGACGTGTCACGTTGATGGTGCTGTGCGGAGACAACGGATGTGTGCAGCAGGATTGCCAACAGTCCGCCGCAAAGTCTGATGCAGATTCCTGGGCCGGACCCAAACATATGACCCTCGCCTTCCATGGCAATCGGGCAGAGATATGATTCCCTCAACCATGCATTTCTTACGGGAATCAGTTCCCGCCTCCGGTTGTCCGGTCAGCAGAAAACACTCAGTTGATGCACTTCGCAGTTGAACCAACCGTGGCAGAATAATCGGCACAAATGATTTCATCGCTAAACTCGACCGCAGAGGAATGTAAGATCCGAGAGAACGGCAATTCTCGACGGAAGCTTCCATCGGCACTTATTGCCGTTCTGCGACAAAACACGGACAGCTGAGGATGCAGCGGGAAGGCGATCGTCAGAATATCGAATCGGGTGGCCCGTTCTCCAGAGCCGGGCATCGTATCCTGTCAAGAATCGTTTTTAACCCGCGACTCCTGAAGAGCGCGCCCGCCATCGCTTGACAAGTCATCGTCATCTCGATCAGATCCGCAAGTCATCCATTAACCGTTACGAAGTCGTCGATGACCCTGCGGACATCTTTGGCGTCATGCGAGTTCTCGTTACCGGTTCCTCGATGTTCTTCACAGCGAGGCTGATTCAGGGTTTGACCACAGGCGGAGTCGATGTGACGGTCGCCGATCATCATTGGTGGTCCGTCGGAAAATCCATTCCGAGGACGAGATGGTTGCGCACCCCGTCACTTGCAGCCAATCCCGCCGGGTATCTGTCGGCTCTCATCAGAGAACTCCAGTCTCGGCACTACGACCTGCTGCTGCCGGCGTTTGAAGAATCCTTGCTGCTGGCAGAATTCCGTGCAGAGATAGAATCTCTGACGTCTCTGCTCCTGGCACCGTTTGATGTGATGTGGCGGCTGCACCATAAGCCCAGCCTGTACGACCTGTGCTGCGAACTGGAGATACCAACGCCTCCGACAGTGCCCCGTCCGAATCCTCTTGAACTGGAACGCGAAATCAGTGCGCTGCGGTTTCCCGTCGTGCTGAAACTACCTACCAGCAATAACAGCATCGGTCGCGAATATTGCAATACGATGCCGGAGCTGCTTGAGCGTTTTCGATTACTGCATGCCCACGAATCGCGCCGTCACGCCGAGCCGCCGTTTGTCCAGCAGAAGATTCATGGTGATGCGATCTATACTCTGATGTTGTGTCACGAAGGTCGCAAACTGGGCGAAGTCATTTATCGTCCGTTGAGGTGTTTTCCGGAAAGCGATGGCACATCCTCGCATCGGGAGTCGATCAGTCATCCTCGCATCGCGGCACTTGCAGAACGCCTGGCCAAAGCCACACAATGGACCGGTTTCCTGGGCCTCGATTTTGTTGTGGATCAGGACGATGGGACCCCCTGGCTGATTGACGCCAATCCCAGAGCAAATCCGGCCGTGCAACTCGGCTACCTCGGAGGCATCGACTGGACGGGATTGCTGATTGAAGCGATGCGCGGAGATTGTCCGAATTCTGTCACTGCTCGCCCCGGTGTCCGCAACTGCACACCGTTGCTGGACGCAATGTGGATCATTGATGGCCTCAAGCCACAGCAAGGCTGGGCAAAGAATCTCTTTCAGCGCATTCGCAAAGTCATGAGACCCGACTGGAAACTTGACTCGGGGCATGACTTCCTTGGGCCGAGCGACTGGCTCTGTCACCTGGCCATCGGTTGGCAAGGAGTTTCTGCCATCGGCACGTCGGTGCTGACGGGCCAGGCGATAGGGCATTGCTTCATGCACCATGCCAATTATGACCCGGTGACAGTCCTGCCAATGCGCCAAAGCCTCGGGCTGCCCGTGTGCCGTGTCCAGTGAACAGCAGGAACTGCGGATTGAGTCCTTTTTGACCGGCAGAATCGACAAACTCTAATACGGTTCTTCTCGGAATTTAGTGGGGGCATGAAAGTTGGTTTCCTGATAATCCGCGATGCAAATCAAGGAGCCTGCGAATCGGGCGCATTTGCAGATTCTG
>JAYUVA010000804.1:0-7024 GCA_043754375.1 Candidatus Kuenenia sp.
CTACGACGTCTGGATTGATATCGTAGAAACGGAATGTGTCACCTTTTTCACCGTATGCTGCGATCGTGCCGGTCCCAAGCCCCACGACACCGACTCGCAGAGGCCGCTTGTCATTTCTCTGTTGCCGCTCACGACTCATCTGAATCGCGAGTCCCACACCGCTTTCGCGACCGTAGTATGTTGTCGGCTGCGTTTTCCAGTATTCGTCGATGAACTGAAATCCGTGTTTGATCTGCCCGTGCGTCAAAGAATACTTTGGAGCGATGAAATCTTCGTCCTCTTCAGATGATTCCTTCTGGACGCGCAGCACGCCGTAAAAGTTGCGCGATGTGTAGACGGTTTGCTTATTTTGATTCACAACGTTTTCTGATTCGACGATCACCGCGAGGCGATTCGACAGAAACAGAATGAGAGTGATCGCAGGGACCCAGAACCAGAACCCCAGCGATGACCGATCTTTTCCTCGAAAGCCATCGGCGGACCACTCCATCATCACGCCCGCGCCGGTTGTTGATGCGAAGAATATACCCACCCATTCCTGGATCCATTCTGCCCGCATCAGTATTCCACAGACGCTGGTGGCAATCACATAGATGGTTCCGAGTCCGTACAGCCGAATAAACTGTTCATGTGAAAATCCGAAAAGGAACAATCGAACCGCAGCGATGAGAGGTGCCGCAACAACTATTGCCAACTGTGCGAACCAAAATTTTTCGCTGTTCGACCCGGAAAATACCTGCGTTAACATGCCTTCCATGACGAGCAACCCGCCGCAAATACTTGCCGCCACGACATAGATCGCCCCTAGCGCGCAGAAACGCACAGACACCTTTGTAAGCGATGGGCTCAACGCCAGCAGAGTGGCGGCTACGATCGGAGAACAGATCGCCGTCGAAGCCAGAGTAATATAGATCGATTTGCTCATCATCCCGGGGAACTGCCACGTTCCATAGCCGATGAACCACGCACACAACACCGCAGAAAGTACAGACCACACGGCGATCAGCCAATTCCAGCGCCGTTCCGGGGCACCTGTCACAATGAGTCCGATGAACTGCATCAAACCGAATACGCCAAAGACGATTGTTTCGTCCGTCGCATCAATGGCGTCTTCCAGTGGCAAATACAGAAACCGCACTACAATTGCGACATTTCCTGCCGTGATCAACGCCCAGATCCAGAACGCAGCCGACGGTGTCCTACGCCAGACTCGCTGAGCACACCAGGCAATCAGAGTTACGACACAGCACGCCACAAGCCCGATATGATATTCCCAATAGCCATGAAACGTGTACGGGGCGACGATGGCAACAAACACACCGCCCAGTGCTCCACCCGCAGAAATCAACACATAGAAGAGCGTCAAATAACGGGCGTGCGGTTTACAGTTGACAAGTTCTCCGTGACACGTCATGCAGCAGGCAAACAGGATCGTGGCATAGATCGCCACCTGCTTGGAAATATTGACATCCGCGCCTTCATTAATCACCCAGCACGCCACCGGGGTGCAGGCCAGCAGCAACAATCCGTACGCTCGACGATCGTACCACTGCGGGCTGTCGAAACAGATGATGAACGAAATCAGATAGAGACTCAGCGGCAAAACCCACAGGAAGGGAACGGTGGCCACATCAATGCACAACTGATTCGTCGTCGCCAGCAACATCGCAGAACTGCAGGCCGCCAGTCCCAGCCAGAGCAGCATCGTGCCCAGGCCCGGGCGCGGCGCTCTGGCGTCATCGACAGATGACGCTGACGCCGATGGTGAATTCGTAATTTCGCCGGACGGGAGTAGACTCGTGACCGCAGCGGACTGATGCTGCAGGTAGCGAACGCCACACCATGTCGCCAGCGCCACGTAGGCACCATACACAATTGACCACGACCAGACCTGCTGCTTCAGTGCCAGCCATGGTTCAAACACAAACGGGTAACTCAACAGTGCCAGCAGCGATCCGATGTTCGACAATGCGTACAGTCGCCAGGGCGAAGCACCTTGAGACGACTGACTGAACCACTTCTGCATCAGCGGCCCGGTCGATGACAGCATGAAGTACGGACCACCGACTGTAGCCAGCAACAGGAGCAGGATCTGCAGCAGCGGCGACTGATCGGCCACCGGCTTCCAGGAATCGCTCGGCGAAATCGGCAAAAACACGAGCGAAATCGCGAGCAGACTGAGATGCGTCAGCACCTGCGTTCGAGGCGTCAGTTTCACGCTGATCAGATGCGCGTACAGATATCCCGCAAGGAGCAGAATCTGAAAGAACAACATGCAGCTCGTCCAGATCGACGGTCCGCCGCCGAACCACGGCAGAATAAATCGACCGATTAACGGCTGCACCTGAAACAGCAGAAATGCACTGACAAAAATAGTAACGGCATAGCGAAACATATTGGTCCTTCCGAGGCGGAAGGCGGCAATGTAGCCTCGGCGGTCAAGCAATGGCAGTAACTTTCGGGCAGTCTTGCCGGCGGAAGGATGCCAGACACCGGTTGCCGTTCTGGACATCGCAGCCACCATGTGGCTCGTCTCGACGCAGCAAAACGGCCAGGCTTTCTTTACTCGTTCAGACAGGACTATCAAAGAAGGGTTCAACCAACCCGGGACAGTCGAGCGACTCGAACTTACGGAGGTACGTCCTCTTTGCCGTGCGACGACTCTGAGCCAAACGCGGATCGGACGAGTTTCCATACACAGTCCGCCATGAACTGATGACCGGATTGTGAAAGATGTATCGAATCGAGTGTTGAGTCGCTGCCTGCGATGACTGACAGGAAGACCCTCTTTGGAATCAGAACCACGTTGTGCTTTGCGGCGACGGTTCGTTGAACACGACCAAATTCATTACAAAACGGCGGCAGCGGCAGTTCGAACATGATCACCTGACGATCGGCCGCAGCGAGATGACCCAGCAGCGCGTCGAGATCCATTGCGAACTGGGTAGACGTGGTTGAGCCCAGCACGTCATTGCCACCAATCTCAACGACCACTACGGACGACTCGATTGTCTGAGACTTTGCCCGCTTGAGTGCCGATGCGGCGGTCTCACCCATGTGCGAGATATCCTGCACGGCAATCTGATGCTGTTGAGCCAGCAGGCGGGGCCATGTTTCGGAAGTCTCATCACCACCAACGCCAGCTGTAACCGAATCGCCAATAACCGTCACTGTCCGAGTTCGCGCGGGGTAAAGCGACGGAGTGATGTGGTACGGAAGTTCGATCAATGCTACGATCAGCCAGACGGCGACGACTGCGGATGCTGACCAGCGACGCCAGTCTGGCTTGAACCGCGATGCGATCCATAGCAGCGTGACGGCAACCGCGATACCGTAGTACCAATACGAAATCGCCGTTGACGAAATGACCACCGCGATGATGCCGATCAGAAACGACAGCGCGGTGATCCGGCGAAAGATCGGACGGGAACGAGTTGATGACACGGCGGCCAGAATCAGCAGAAAAACGCCCGTGAAAAGTGCCTGTCCGCTGACGATGTGATAGACGAGCCAGTTCATGTCGTTTCAATTCCCACGTCTTTTTTCCAGGCCATCGGGATCTGAACGCCATGACAGTCGCTTCTGGATGGCCCTGAAAAATCCGGAAAACGATCGCCGGCTGGTGGATGTGACGCTCTGATCGCGCGCATGTCTCAGCAGATCTGCGAGCAAGGCATCAGCGGTGGGATACCGATCGGACGGATGTTTTTCAAGACAATTCAGAATGATCATCTCCAGTCCGCGCGGAATGTCGCGATTGATGTCGCGCGGCCGAACGGGGCGTTCTTCCATGATAATCCGCGTGAGTTCATCGCGATCCGGATGCTCGAATGCCGCTCGCTGCAGACAGAGTTCGTAGAGCGTTGCTCCCATGGAATAGAGATCACAATTGGCGTTCTGTTGCCCCAGCAGTCGCTCGGGAGCCATATAACGCAGCGTCCCGGCGATGGCGCGTTCCGGTTTGTTTTGGCGGCGTTCTTCGATGGGCTGCGACAATCCGAAGTCCGTCACCCAGACCCGACCATCGGCATCCAGCAACAGGTTTCCGGGCTTGATATCATTGTGCAGAATGCCGGCAGCATGCGCGGCACGCAGCGCTTGCGTTGCCTGGACTCCGATTTTGGTAAAACTGTTCCACGAAGTGCGCGTCAGCCTGCGGCGCCGGGCATTGTCTGCATCGGGATCGGACATGGCTCTTGCCACGGGAATCGCTTGTGCAGTTCCTGATAGTCGCTGCGATTCCTGACGCTGAATTTCTTCGGCGTAAACGATACCGTCCGTTTCGCGGAGGCGATCGACAACGCGATCGAGGCCGACGCCGTTGACGAACTGCATGACGAAAAAACAGTAACCGTTTTCCTGACCGTAACGAAAGACAGGCACGATATTGCGATGCCGCAGCTGCGCCGTTGTCCGTGCTTCATGTTCAAACCGTGCGACCCATTCAGGAACGATGGAAACCCGCCATGGCAGAATCTTAACCGCCACAAGATGTCCGGATTGCAGATCCCTGGCCTGAAACACGACGCCCATGCCACCGCGGCCCAGTTCGCTGATGAGTTCACAGTTACCGATCCGTGTAAACGGAAATCTGTCGGGCATATTGCGGCGGATCGACTGAGACTCTTTGGCGACGCGCGTGTGTTCCAGCATGGCGAGTACCGGGAATACGTCACGAATCCGTGCAGCGTGAGGCGGGAACCTGCGTGCGTAAAGTTCCACCGATGGCTTCTTGCCGTACCGCAGTTCATCCACAAACTGTGAGACGAGCAATTCGAAGGGATCCCGCGAGCGCAGAGCGTGCGAATCATCGTTGATGGGCAGACCCAGCAACTGAAAATCCGTGTCCTCATTTTCTGCGGGTGAATGAAAAGTCATGCCGTCAGCATACCAGATCGATGCGAAGTGACTCGACGGAGAACTGTTCGCTTCGTAAAAAACAGGCCAGGAGTCTGTCTGGATACCGCTGTTTTTGTGAGCGGCAAGGCGCTAGCCGCCGTTTTTTCGGGCGAATTGCCCGCAGCCAGCGGACTGTTGATTACGTATACACAGTCAGCAATTTTGTTTAACCCTGAGCCGGAGGCGACGGATTCCGGTGACGCCGTCGCCTCCGGCTCAGGGTTAAACGATTCAATCAACAATCCGCCAGCAGACTGTCGCTCACTTAACCTGAACAGGATCTCGATATGGCGAACACGTCCGCAAAGGGAAAAACTTCAACGCCACGCGGTCCGGTGATGGTGTTTCTGGACTTTATTGAATGGCTCGGCAACAAGCTGCCTGATCCGGCCGTGCTGTTCGTGCTGGGTATTCTGATCATCTGGACGATGTCGGCCGTTTGTTCGTCAATAGCGTTTCCGGAAACGCTGCCGGGACAGAAGGATCCCATCCAGATCGTCAACATGCTCACGCTGGAAAAACTGGCGGAGTTCCTGTCAACCATGACAGAAAGCTTCGTCGGGTTTCATCCGCTGGGAGTTGTGCTGGTGGCCATGCTGGGCGTCGGCGTGGCGGATCATTCCGGATTCATCAGTGCCCTACTGAAGACGATGCTCACATTCACGCCGAAGTTTCTGCTGACGCCGATGGTGGTGCTGGTCGCGGTGCTGAGCCATACCGCAGCGGATGCCGGATACGTCGTCGTCATTCCTCTGGCAGGCATCATCTTCTATGCTGCAGGTCGCCATCCGCTGGCCGGAATTGCCGCCGGATTTGCAGGCGTCAGCGGTGGTTTCAGCGCGAATCTTATTCCGTGCGGAATTGATCCGCTGCTGGCGGGCCTGACGACAACCTCAGCTCAACTTGTTGATAAAGAGTATATCGTCAATCCGCTTTGCAATTGGTACTTCACAGGAGCATCAAGCTTTCTGATCGTGACCCTCGGATGGTTGATCACAGATTTAGTGATCGAACCAAAGCTGCAGTCATCGGTAATCGATGGCGATCCGAATGACATGCCAAAGCTGCCAGAACTCACCCGCCGAGACAATCTGGGAATTGTCTGCGCGGTTGCTTCGGTCGTGGTCTGCGGCGGACTCCTCGCATGGTGGGCTTTGATGCCTGGCTCATCCCTGCAGGCCACGCCTCCGGAAGGTGAAACCTGGGAACTCTATCGTCGATTGACATCGCTCAGACCACCGGCTGCGAAACTGATGGGATCGATTGTGCCGCTGATTTTTATCTTCTTCCTGATTCCTGGACTGGTTCATGGATTCGTTTCGGGCACATTCAAAACTCATCGCGACGCGATTAAGGGGATGAGCAAAGCGATGGAGTCGATGGGGTATTATCTGGTACTTGTGTTCTTCGCCGCGCTGTTCATTGCATCGTTCTCGCAGTCCGGATTTGGAGCCCTGCTGGCCGTGAAAGGTGCCAACTTTCTGAAGAGCACGAATGCACCTCCGGCTGTGACGATTGCCGGAATCATTCTGCTGACAGCCATGATCAATCTTCTGATCGGATCCGCATCTGCGAAGTGGGCGATGCTGTCGCCGATCTTCGTACCGATGCTGATGATTCTGGGTATTTCGCCCGAATTCACACAGGCGGCTTACCGCGTCGGCGACTCGACCACCAATATCATCACGCCGATGATGCCCTATTTTCCGCTGGTCGTTGTGTTCTGCCAGCGGTACGTGAAGAGCACGGGCATCGGGACGGTCACCTCAATCATGCTGCCGTATTCGATCACGTTCCTGACTGTGTGGTCGGCGTTTCTGTTCCTGTATTGGCAACTCGGACTGCCGCTGGGAATCCAGGGCGGGTACGAATACGTGGCGCCGGCAGCGGTACCTGCAGCGGTGCCTCTGTGATGACGCCATCGTGCAGGAGAGCTTGGCCTGAGAGTCTGCCTGAATAACGCTGTCTAAGTGAGCGGCAAGGCGCTAGCCGCCGGTTTTTACCGGCGAAGTACCCGCGGCTAGGCGGGTGTTGATTTAATACCAACCCGAAGCGCCAGCGAGGCGAAAAAGGCCGAAATCCTCGCTGGCGCTTCGGGTTAGTATGAGTTTCGGTTCGAAAACAA
>JAYUVA010000805.1:0-4746 GCA_043754375.1 Candidatus Kuenenia sp.
CTCCTGCGCTCGCGGGTTCGTCTGGATACGCAGCATGGGCACTGCTGGGCTACCGATGAAACGATTCCCATTTCACTTGAAAGATGGTCCGCCGATTCACAAAGTGAATATCCGTTTGCTGCGCATATGGATCTCACACGGACCGCAGGAACCCGGATCTGGCTGGTAGATCATGAAACGGGAAGCGACCTGGTTGCCCAGATGCACCATGCATGCACTGATGCGCTTGGTATGTGCCAGTTTATTGAAGACCTGCTCATATCCTATGCCGGCAACGTTGGTGAACTGAGCAAAGGCGTTGAGCTTCGCCCACTGGACACTAAACTCCTGCCACGTCGCAATCAGTTTGGACTGACGTGGGGGAAACTGGTGCGCATGCTTCCCCGACAAATTCTTGGACTGCACATCGTCGGCAAGTACTTTGCACGAAAGGCAGCACCCTTGGGACTCCTTTCCGGCGATCAGTCGCAGCTCCAGCCTCACGCTTTTCCTTCGCCCTGTGCATTCAATTTCGACAGTCAGGTCACATCTCGCGTTCTGGCCGAAGCCAGACGACGAAACGTGACGGTCAACGACCTGCTCGCGCGGGATCTGTTTCTGGCAATCCATGACTGGCGCACGCAACATGGCGTGAAGTCAGAAAATGAATGGCTGCGTTTCTTCGTGCCCATCAATCAACGGACAGCTGATGACGTATCTCTGCCAGCCGCAAACATCATGAGTGCCGTTTTTCTTGAACGAAATTGTCACCACTTGACGAACGCGGAGTCGCTCCTGCAATCAATTCAGGCTGAGATGCAGATCAATAAACACCGCCGATATGGCTTTATTTTCATTGCAGCCCATGCATTAATGAAACGCATTCCTTGTCTCAGGAATCATGTCATTGGCCGGGGCAAATGCATGTCATCATGCGTCTTTTCAAACCTTGGTGTCATTTTAAGTCGCTCGCCGGTGGCACGCCACGACGGGAAACTCGCCATTGGCGAAAATGTTCTGGAGGAAGTCAATTTTATTGCGCCATTGCGGCCACTGACGGCTGCCGCGTTCTGTATCCATACCTATGCAGGACGTCTGGCCATCAATCTGCACTTTGATCCGCGGTCAATTTCAAAGCTCCAGGCCGATGAGCTTCTGGATACGTTTGTCCGGAAGATTCACGAGTCTTTGCAGAGTGTCGATCAAAAACCAACGCCACTGCCCACACCGCCAACAACGCCGACTCTCACTCTTTCCGAGATCCTTTCAGAACGCTGAAAGGAATGCTGCGACGCCGCTCATGGGAACAGCGGTGTTCAGACCGACTCCTGGCGTTTCAATACGACCTGCGCGGGATTGATGGCCTTAAACCTGCCTTTGTTGGCCGTGATCTCGAACGCCTGCGGGACCGATTCAAGGCCGTGGAGCTGATGGGTGATTGTCGATCGCAATTGCACTCGGCCCGATGCCACAAGTCGCACGGTATGTTCCAGATGTGCCTGAGTGCTGATGTCCGGAAACAGATATCGCAGACTTCGTTCCCGCAGGAGATCGATGTTCATTTCGAACGGTGCACCAAACCACGAGACGCCGATGAGTTTACCTCCTGAGCGAACGGCATCGATGGCCTGCCGCACGGTTTCTGTCCCTGCCATTCCTTGTTTCGGACTGCCGCCCGCACATTCAAAGACGACGTCAGCACCAATGCCTTCGGTCAGATCATGAATCGCGGCGACGACGTCACACTCACGCGCATTCAGCGCATAATCGGCACCCAGTTCTTTGGAAATCCGACACGATTCGTCTCGCACATCCACCGTAATGATTCGGCCGGCTCCGCTGATGCGCGCAATCTGGAGGCATTCCAGTCCCATACTCCCCTGGCCAAAAATTACCACGGAATCACCCATATTTAACTGCGCAGTCTCGACAGCAGCCACACTATCGCTCAGAGACTGCAGGCACGCTCCTTCGCTGTCAGAAATACAATCATCCACCTTCACCAGCGAGATTTCCGGCAGAATGGCAATGTCACTGAAGCATCCTGGCAGGTCGAATCCGATCACTGGGCCTTTGCGGCAGAGATAACTTCGCTCCGAGAGACACAGCGGGCACTGTTCGCACGGCAACTTCGCTCGTGCAGCGATGCGATCACCGACTTTAAAACGATGAACGCCCTCACCCACTTCCACAATTCTGGCACAAAATTCATGCCCAAAAAGTTGCACGGGCGCTTCCGTCTCCAGCCTTCGTTTGACACGATCATAGGCCAGCGTCGGAATCCCGAAAGCCAACTGAGCTTCCGTCACACTGGGCTGAACACATAGCGGTTCCACCAGAACATGGCGCGGCTTCAGCGTGGGGATAGGGACTTCATCCAGGCGAAAATCGCCGAATCCATAGAATCGCCAGGCGCGCATGAGATGCTTTCTTCAGTTGGATTGCAGAATGAACTTTTGCAGCGTGTGACAGTTCGGCGAAACGTGGCCCCGGTTAGCTCCTGCGGACCAAATCACTTCCGATACATACACGTCGCCGTGCGAGTCGATTCGGATATCGTGCGGTGCAAAGAAATCACCAGGAGCCGTGGGATTTCTGCCGCCTCCCCAGCGTGCCAGCAATTCACCTTCGGGAGAGAAGATGCTGATTCGTCCTCCGGTCGCGTCAGGCGTTGGTGGGAAAGTTCCCGGCCACATCCCGGAACGATAGCCAAGTTCCGCGACGAACAGGTTTCCTGCGGAATCGAATGTGACCTGACATGGACGAGCAACGTCCGTGCGTTCGCCAAGAAATTCACCATCGGCAGCAAAGAGCTGGATTCGGCTGTTTTCTCGATCAGCGACATGGACCGTGCCGTTGCAATCCACCGCAATCCCATGCGGAACCTGAAACTGTCCGGGGCCTGATCCCGGTTCGCCCCAGGAAAACAGCAACTGGCCATCCGCAGAGAATTTATGAATCCGAGCGTTCCCGTAGCCGTCCGCCACGTAAAGATCACTCTCCGGAGACAGGGCGACGTTGGTTGGAAAATAAAACGGCGGCCCGGCGTGCGTGATCGTGCGGTAGTCGATGCTCGTGGCACCCGTATCCGATGGTTGCCCGCTGGTTCCCAGTTTCCAGATCAACCTCCCGTCCGGTGTGAACTTGCGAACGGTGTGGTCAAGATCGTCAGTGCAGTAAACAGAATCATCCGGGCCAATCGTGATCCCGTGGGCCCGGGCAAAAACGCCTTCGCCCCACGATCGAAGAAATCGCCCATCCCGATCGAACACCATCACCGGATGCGCGCCTCGATTGAAGACAAAAACATTGTCCGAAGAATCGATCGCTACCGCCGAAACCTCCTGCCAGTTGTATCCATCCGGGCGCTGCACCCATTCGGCATTCGCACAATATGTGAAGCGACCGGAGCCGACGAAAACGTCTGTTTCGAGAGACATAATGGAACGATCTCTTGTAGGATGGACATTCATGTCCGTCGCATGGCCATGAAACTCTGTCGAAGCGAAGGCCATTGTATCTTGACTATTGTTCCGCAGTGCGACGTCGCATGGTGAACACCTCGGACATGAATGTCCAAGCTACGGGAATCGCAGCTTTGGATCGAATTCAGTCAGATATACGATTTAATTCAACGGCTCGCCGGCACGTTGATCTAATTCAGGCAGCTGTGGCGGCAACTGATAGCCTTCACGATTCAACCGAATTCGGTACAAACTGGCACCGGCCGTGATGTACAGCAAATTCGAGTCTTTTCCGCGTCCGAATCCGACGTTTGTGGGAACTTCCGTCGGAATATATGCCAGCTCATTCCCTTCCGGCGAATATACGCAGATTCCCGGTCGATTCTCCGCTCGTACGGCGACGTACAGGTTGCCATCCTGATCGGCAACTAAACCATCCGGTCCATCGAACGGCGCATAGTCCACCAGCACTTTTCGAAACTTCGCCGTACCGTCTGCGGCAAGATCGTAAGCCATCAAGGCCATCAAACCTTTCCTCAGCGGCAGGTTCACTCTCGTGGCTGATTTGGCATCGGGGTCGGCGAGCCGGTCTATGGCAGTTCCGCCATTTTCGTTGCTGACAACGTAAAGTGTCTTCTGATCCGGTGAGACACAGACACCGTTGGCCTTGCCTGCGTCCGTGATGATTCGATGCAGTGATCCGTCTGTGTCGATGCGATACACTCCGACAACCGGCTGGTCGATGGGCTCATGACCAAGATATCGCGGATCGCTGAAATAGATGCGGCCCTTTTCGTCAATCGTGATGTCGTTCGGAGAATTGAGCTTTTGCCCTTCAAACAGACCAGCAATAATTTTTGCCTTACCGGTCTTCATGTCTGTCCGAGTCACTTTGCGGCCACCGTAGTCCGCACCTTCGGCAACGATCATGTTCCCAGCCGCATCGAACTTGATACCGTTCGACATTCCACTGGGAGATCGAAAAATCGAGGTTGCCTTTGTCGCAGGATCAAACTTCCAGATGAAGCCTGCATCAATCGCGCCATTTTTGTCACGCGCGACATGCGAAAACGTAATCTCGCTGAAGTACACCATGCCGTCCGGGGCAACGCTTACACCTTCCGTCAGCACCTTTGATTCGAACAGCTTCTCCAGCTTTGCGTCCGGCGGAACGATTGGCTCCTGAGCAGGCAACGTGTTGCAGCTGTAGAGCAAGCCGATGATCACGAGCGAGAAACGGCGGAATGAACAGACCGGCCAAAAACAGTTCAGCATGTGAAATCCTTCCAACAAAAACAGAGAG
>JAYUVA010000806.1:0-3142 GCA_043754375.1 Candidatus Kuenenia sp.
CTTCTACGAACTGCTCACCGGTGAGTTACCGCTCGGCCGTTTCTCGCCACCGTCGGAACGAGCGAAAACGGATGTGCGGCTGGACGAAGTCGTGCTGAGAACTCTGGCCCGAGAACCCGACCGCCGCTATCAGCAGGCTAGTCACGTGAAAACGGATGTGGATGCGCTGCGAATGCCGGTCACAGCGGCGGCTCCGGCGGTTGCGACGAGACGCAGGCGGATCGGAGTCGGCGTGGCGGGATTTGTCGCAGGGATTCTCGCCACACCACTCATCTTCGCGTTAATGTATCTGGTTCTCGAAGTGCGACATGAAAGGATGCGGGAGACAGCGGTCGTTCCAAAGCCGCCGCAAGCAAGCGTTTCCATCGACGGTTCCGGATCCCTCAATGTGGCGATGCCGGAACAAACGCCCGGTGCGAAGGATTATCCAACAGTTGTCGTATTTGAAGACACTTCCACTGTTAACGTTCCGGAACCTTTATTCCCGGAATTCGTCGTGATGGGATCGGGGCAGGGAAGTACCGCCATGACGTCCGGTCCGGACGCGTCAGGTCTGGGACCGCCAGGCATGGAGCCGATGACGGCCTCGGAACCAGCACCTGTCGGGCCTCCCATTGTGTTCGGTGACGACGGCCCGGCACTCAGTAAGGATCACTTCACAAATCTGTCCGCTGAACAGCGTACGACCGTTAACACGATCCTGAAAGAAACCCACGAACGCTACCTCAAAGAAGAAGCCCTGCATTCGATCGTCTCTGTCGATGCCAACGCCGTGCAAACAACCGAGATCAGTGCATTTCCTGATCAACAGCGAGCAATTGAGAACGAGATGTGGACGAAGCTCGATGACGCCGTCCCGGTGGAGACTCAGAAGGACCTTCGCGACAAGCTTAACCTTCATAACATTGACGGCGTTATTAATGACTCGGGTCCAATCGGTATGAGCGGCGGCGGTACGGACATGGGCATGCCCGGCATGTACGCACCGTCAGTGAGTATTGAAGGGCCACAGCAAGGTTTGTTGGGCTGGGACCAGTGGTTCTACCCATTGAAGGTTCACGCCTCCCGCAGCGGTCGCTGGTTCGAATGGTCCATTCAATCGAAGGACTCCGATTGGGTCCGCAAACAAAAAGCGCCCACGCTGCCATCCGCCCTCCAACGCTTCTACCGCGAACCCGGCCCATGGATGGCAGTCGCCAATGCTCGGGCGACCTATGCAGCAAAAGACTGGATGAAGTTTGCCGACCACTTCACCGCCTCAGCGATGACGCGTGAGATTCTCAACGCGACGGCATTCTTTAACGCCATGGAGGTACATCTCAATGAGGAAGGCGCGGCAGAGGATCATCAAAAGCGAGTCATGGAAGAAGTGGCTCGTTCGCCAGCACTTTCAGAAATGCTGGGCAAAGCGATCGTAGCCGATGCTCAGGGAGCGAATGGAACGGAACTCAGGCTGGAAGATCTGATTCAGCAACTACAAAGCGCTCCCCCCGGCGATGTCGATGCAATCATCGAACGCGCAACTAAAGGAGTCCCGCAGGAGACGTTTCGTCAGGTATTTGCGATGTGGGCGTTGAGTATAGCCGTGATCGGCGAAGAAGTGTTTGAGTTTGAACTTGTGAACGCCGAAGTCTCATCGTACACAGAAGCTGGCGACACAGCCTCGGCAACGCTTACTATTCCGGGGAAACTACCAGCGACAATTCACTTCAAATCATCGACAGAAATCGACGACACATTCTGGGCCACGGGCACGATTCCCATCCGTTTCAAACGCGAGAACGGGCAATGGAAAATCGATGCCATCGGTTCCAACGAACGCCTGCTCGAACGTCTCAAGCAAACAAAGATCTGGAAGCAACACGCCGAAATCGAAGCCGTGCTGGAGAACGCTCGCACAGCGTACGCGGCCAAAGAATGGCAGACGCTGGCCGATTGCTTCACACGAACGGGCAAGTACCGCTGGGCTCTGCGAATCCATTCGATGATGCCAACAGATGCCAGTCCTTTGCCGGAAGAAGAGGCGAAGCTCCGAATGGAGAAATATCAGGCTGAAATCGAGCGATGGTCCGTTCACCAAGCCGCCGTTGGAAGGACAGTCGACCAACATCTGCCGGAAGATGGCGATGGGAAAGAATGGCGCGTTCTGTTGGATCAGTTTCTAAGTTGTCCGGCGAACGAATCCGATGCCTTGCTGATCAAGCTCACGGAGAGCCTTCCCGAGAGTGTTTTCGACTCGTCCTTCGCTGGCTGGGCAATTCAATCCGCCGTTATGTATCCCGAAGTCGATCACTTCTATTTCGACGGCTGGGAAATCACCGACGTGAAGCTGACCGAAGGCATCGCAACGGCGAACCTTGTCAGAAAAGAAGGCACGCCGCCCATGCCCGTGCGATTTGTCGAACACGACGGACAATGGAAAATCGACTCGATTGGAACACCCGAGGAACTCCAGCAACAAGTGCGAATATCTCTGCAACGCCAAAACGGAGCCTCGCCGCGTGCCGCCGTTGAAGCCTTCCGTGAAGCCATGGCCGACGGGCGGTTTCAAACGGCCCTGAATTGCATGACCGAGGATTCTCGAAGTGAATGGAAGGGGGAACTACTTTTGGGCTGCGTGAGAGATGCAGATTCCGCCGAGCCTTCAGGCGTTGTGTCAAGATTTGATAGCTCCAGCGATCTGGCGAACCTACGCGATGCGGTTGGGTTTGATTTCGATTTGATAGCCCGATTGATCAAGGAAGCCCCTGAGTGTCGTGACAGGTCGATTTCGGCGGATGAACGGCGAAAACTCGTAATTGAGATCGCGAAAGCTTCGCACCTTCGCTCAGGCTCCCTTTCCACATTGCTGGAAAAACAGATCATGAGTCGATCAGAACTGTTTGCCAGTACAGCAATCGGCGCGTTCGAAGTAGTTCCAGTTCACACGGGGCCCGACGGAGCGATGAAATATCTGCTTCAGCCAGCCTCGCCAGATCAACAGCCTCTGGAACTCGACATCATCCAGAGCGACGGCCTGTGGAGACTTAACACGATTATCGATCCCGCCCTGAAGCCGTGGCCGTTGGTTGGTGAATAGCCGTATCTTGGACATTCATGTCCGAGTCTTGACCAAACGACATCAATGCAGCAAAGGCTTTTC
>JAYUVA010000807.1:0-11655 GCA_043754375.1 Candidatus Kuenenia sp.
TGACCGGGCTTCCTCCGACACCCGCAGAAATCGATGCCTTTCTGATGGATGAGTCGCCGCAAGCGTATGAGAAACTCGTTGATCGATTGCTCGCCTCCACTCATTATGGCGAACGCTGGGGAAGACACTGGCTGGACGTGGTGCGCTATGCCGACACGGCGGGTGAAACTGCCGACTATCCCGTGCCGCTGGCATGGCGATATCGCAATTATGTGATTGATGCATTCAACGCTGACAAGCCTTACGATCAATTCCTGCGTGAACAGATTGCGGGGGATGTGCTGGCGAACCAACGGCCATCAGCGCACTACGCGGAGCAGGTGATTGCGACCGGATACCTCGCCATCTCACGGCGGTTTGGGTTTGATTCTGAAAACTATCATCACCTCACGATCCAGGACACGATCGACACGCTGGGGCAATCGGTGCTTGGACTGAGTCTCGGCTGTGCAAGGTGCCATGATCACAAATTCGACGCGGTTTCGATGCACGATTACTACGGACTGTACGGAATCTTCGACAGCAGCCGTTATGCATTTCCCGGATCAGAACAGAAGCAGAAGTACCGTGCCATGGTGCCGCTGTTGCCACCGGGCGAATCGATTCCGAAATGGCGGGAGTTTGATCAGCGAGTCGGAGCCATTGCCGTCAGTCTGGAAAAACAGCAGCAGGCTGTTCCCGCCGCGATTCTGAGATCTCTCAGCGACATGGACGGCGACTTCGAAATGCAGGCACCGGCCGCAGGGGGCAGCAACGGCGTGCTGGTTCCGCCATGGCTCTATGAGGGAAAGATTGCCGTCACGAACGTCGCGCAGAGCCCGTTCAAGAACCTGTACGCGCGCGGCAAAGTGGGAGCAAGTCTCGCAGCGGATGTCGGCAAGTACCGCATTGCACAGTCGCTTTATCCGCGACGTTCAAGCAGTAACTGCGACACGCTGTTCGTCAACCTGGATTTTCGAATGGCCGCGTCTGATGCGGAGAACTCTGGTAACAGTCCAACGACTGGACACCGATTCTGGGTCGGAACTTACCCGACATCGCCTGCGGCGGTTGTCCTGATCTCATCGGACGGTGTTTCTCTGCAAACGGGTGACGTGATTGAACGGATCGGAGACGCGAAACCTAATGAATGGCAGAACCTGCAACTCCGGATCAATCTGCAGGCTCGGACGATTTCAGGCACGGTCGGAACTCCCGAGGCACTTGCATCCTTTGTTGACAAGCCGCTCGCCACGACATGGCCAGGCACGATCGACTTTGCCGTACTCGCATCGTCCGAATCATCGAACGTGAAATTGCCAGCGATCGAATTCGATAATCTTGGCATACAGGATTCCCCTGTTTCGGCTGCGTCAAGAGAGTTGCTCGTCACAGGCAACGCCGCAGGCAACCCGGACCCGGCGGCATTGTCGAAGGAACTCCAGGATCTCGTTGGGATCGGTGGCGATTTTGAACTGCAGACGAACGACACTCCGCCGGCAAATCCATGGAATCCGGGGCCGAACAGCGGCGTCAGCATTTCCGGAAGTTCGCAGAGTCCGTTTCGGAATCAGTTCCCGGCCGGAGAACTCGGGGTTCACATGCCGAATCGCGGCGAGTACGACGGTTTTGGTCTGACGCTCCCAGGAACCTGGAAAGCCGGCGAGACAGAACGGCTGTTCGCCTGTTTCGACTTCCGTTGCGACGAAAGTCCTGCGGGCAGTGATGGATCCTGGCGATACTACGTCGGGAACGGGCCAGGAAGTTCGGCTGCGATTGAATTGTTCTTCAACGGCAAAGAGTTCTTCCGCAGAAGTGGCGACACCAGGGAATCCGTGTGCCCGCTGAGTCTCGGCGAATGGTACCAGGTTCAGCTGACGCTCAACCTGAAGAGTCGCAGCTTCACGGCCGCGATCGCGTCCGGTTCTTCACGGACTGAGTTCAGCGGTGAATTTGCGAGCGGGTGGAGCGGCCTGATTGATTACTCATTCATCGACAGCTACGGTCACATCGGCGGCGTGCGGCCTGCCCTGGATGTCGATAACTACTTGATCGGCGATACAGAGTTTCCACCATCGGATTCAATCGCTGTTCCGGAAACGGCGGCTGAGTCCGAGTCGCGTCTGAACCGGGCCCGGCAGATCCGTGACCACCTGGCGGCGATGCAAACCACGACCCGGAATGCGGCTGAAGAACTGAATTCGCTGCTGATCGATGGTCCGTTCGCCATGGCGTACGGAATGGCGGAAGGTACGCCACACAATGTGCATATTCAGCTCCGTGGTGAACCATCTCAGCCAGGTGACGAAGTTCCGCGCGGACTCATTCTGGCCCTGGGTGGGCAGCCCTTACCCGACGGCACTCCCGGCAGCGGTCGGCTGGAGCTGGCTCAATGGCTGACTCGGCCCGATCATCCTGTGACCGCGCGAGTCATCGTGAATCGAATCTGGCAATACCATTTCGGTCGCGGCCTGGTGAAGACGCCGAACGATTTCGGAGTTCGTGGATTGCCGCCGACGCATCCGGATCTGCTCGATCATCTGGCGACTGAGTTTTTGCGGAGCGGCTGGTCGATCAAGGCCATGCATCGCCTGATGATGCTCAGCGCGACGTATCAGCAGGCATCGGAGATCGACCATTCGCCATCGTCGTCTGTAGCGGGCGTTGATACCGGAAATCTGTACACGCACTTTGCACGCCGACGATTGAGTGCCGAGGAGATTCGGGATTCGATCCTGGCGGTCAGTGGAGATCTTGATCCTGAGCCTGCAGAGGAGCATCCCTTTCCGTCACCGATCACATGGGGATTCTCGCAGCATGGTCCATTCATCGCCGTCTACGACAACAACAAACGCAGCGTGTATCTGATGACACAGCGTCTGAAGCGACACCCGTTTCTCGCATTGTTCGACGGGCCTGACACAAATGCCTCAACCGCAGATCGACTGGGAACCACCGTGCCGACTCAGGCATTGTATTTTCTCAATGATCCGTTCGTGCATCAGAAAGCGGATGTCTGGGCATCGCGTCTGGAGTCCGGCAATCCGTCTGAAAGCCAGCAGATTGAGCAGGCTTACCGATTGGCACTGTGTCGTTCGGCAACAGCTGAAGAAGCTCTGGATGCAGCTTCCTTCCTTGCGGCCTTTCGGACAGAGCTTTCCAATATCGGTCTGGACAACGTCAATCATCGCGCGCTGGCTGCGTTTCTCAGAACGCTGCTGGGAAGTAATGAGTTTCTGCATGTGGATTAAATTCTGTAGGCCGGACCAAGCGAAGCGCCGTTCCGGCAGGTCGGCGCAGAGTGCCGGAACGGCGCTGCGCTTGGTCCTTCCATTTTGTCTACAAAAAAATCAAGTCCAGACTCAATCGTAGGGTGCGTGAAGCGGAGCGCAACGCACCATTTCGGAAAAGCGTGAGAAACTGGTGTGTTCCTTGAATCACTAAATCAACGACCCGCCAGCGTTCTAACGCTGCAGATGATTGGAGAAATACGTGACCCTACAACAAAACTATGACCCTTCACGCCGTGGTGTGCTGCGATCCATGATCGGCGGCTCGATGCTGTTTCCGGGGCTGATGTCGCAGTTGCTGGCGGAGGATACGGCTGTCAATTCCGATGATCCGCTCGCTCCCAGGCCGACCCATTTTCCAGCTAAAGCGAAACGTATCATCCTGCTTCACATGAGCGGCGGTGTTTCCCATATTGATTCATGGGATCCCAAGCCGCAACTGGTCGCGGATGCCGGGAAGACGATCCCTGTCAATGAGTTCCAGGGCCGGAAGGGGGACTTCAATATGTACCTCAAACGGCCGCAGTGGGAATTCAAGCCGCACGGTCAAAGCGGGATTGAGGTCAGTTCCCTGTTTCCTCACATGGCGGAATGCGTCGATGATCTGTGCGTCATTCGTTCGATGAAGTCGGATCACACAAATCACTACGAAGCTACCCTGGGAATTCATACTGGCTCGTTCACGTTCGCCAGGCCAAGCATCGGTTCGTGGCTCAGTTACGGACTGGGGACTCTCAATCGCAACCTTCCGTCGTTCATCGTGATTGCTCCGCATTCGCCGTACGCCGGGGGACAAGTCTGGGGCAGCGATTTCCTTCCCGGCGCGCATCAGGGAACGCTGGTGGTTCCGGGGCCTGAACCCGTTGCCAATATCCAGCGACGTTCGCCTGGCAGTCGCCTGCAGGAAATGGAACTGGCCGCGATGGCGAAAATGAACAAGCGACATCTGGAGGCACGGCCAAACGATCCGCTGCTGACGGCTCGCATCAAATCGTTTGAAACGGCATTCGGGATGCAGGCCGAAATGCCGGACGTGTTTGATCTGTCAAAAGAAGACGATGCGACGCTGGAGATGTATGGCCTGACGCGAGGCAGCACGAGCGGATTTGGATGGCAGTGCCTGGTGGCTCGTCGCCTCGCAGAACACGGCGTGCGTTGTGTGGAACTCATCGACGTCGGCTCATCCGCCAACTGGGACGCACACGGCGACATGTTGACGCATGCGCCGTTGGCGAAAAATGTGGACCAGCCCATCGCCGCGCTTCTGAAGGATCTGAAGCAGCGTGGAATGCTCGACGAAACACTGGTCGTCTGGACGACCGAATTCGGACGCACGCCGTTCAATGCAGCCGCCAACGCCGCCGGTCGGGAACATCATCACTGGGTCTTCTCGTCCTGGCTGGCTGGCGGCGGCGTGAAGAAGGGCATCACGTACGGAGAATCTGACAGCTACGGCATCGACGTTGCAAAAGACGTCGTCCACGTTCACGATTTTCATGCCACAATTCTGCATCTGATGGGCCTTGATCACGAGCGCCTGACGTACCGTCATACTGGCCGAGACTATCGTCTGACCGATGTCGCCGGGCGCGTCGTGCATGAGATCCTGAGCTGACTCAAGACCACAACGATCCTGACGATGATCATGCCGCAAAGTTCCGGACCAGAATGGTCACCGGACGTTTTTGCACATCGAATCGAAGTTGTGCTGTCATGCTTGCCGTCAAGTGGCTGTGCATGTATTGACTGTTCGGGGAAAAAATGTCCCATCGAGTTTCTCGAATACCCAATGTTTTTCAATACCGAATCACATTGTGAATGGGACATTTTTATAAAAAAAGGCCATAATTCTATTTGAGTCAGTTGACGAGTTCAAAACAGATTTCTACCCTCACTGCGGGTATTTACCTATTCACTAATCAGCTTCTGTCAAATCACCTAGGGTGTATTTTGGCACCAGCGGATTATGTCAGCCTAAGATTTCTTTTCCCCAGAAGGAGTGTTGGACCATGCTGCTGAATTCCTGGCTTACCGGCTTGAAGTGTGGCGTTTCTGGATTTCGCGGGGAACGGATGTCGCGACGGCGTGTCGCTGGCGAGCGGGGTGCCAAGTTTCCGGTCTCCTGTGTCGAGCAACTGGAAAATCGTGCCTGTCCATCGGCCGTGGCCCTTTTGGCGGCAGAAGATTCGTTCTACGCTGCCGATGTGCAGGCGAAAGTGGAGAGCACCGGACTCTTCTCGAGCGTAACAACCATCGATGTGAGATCTTCTACACCGACACTTGCAGAATTGGAAACCTACGATAGCGTCCTTGTTTGGAGCAATTACAGCTTTGCCGATTCAAATGCGTTGGGTAATAACCTCGCCGATTACATAGATGCCGGCCATGGTGTGGTGCTTGCGACGTTCGCCAATGCAGAACCATATGCGCCGCGTCATCTTGGTGGCCGCTGGGCTTCTGGCAGCTATGATGTGATTGCGCCAACCGGCTACACCTACGGCTCGTCTCTCACGCTTGGCGCCGTGGCCCAGCCGAGCCACCCCATCATGACCGGCGTGACCAACTTTGCAGGCGGCTTTTACAGCTTCCGCGGCACAGGCGGCCTGACCGCGGGCTCGACTCTGATCGCCAGTTGGAGCAGCGGCGAGCCTCTCGTCGCCGAGAAAACCAGCTTTGCTGGTCGTGACACGACCCTCAATTTCTGGCCGCCGTCGTCCGATGTATATGGCGGCGCGTGGCTGAGTAGTACGCAGGGGGCGCTTTTGATCGCGAACGCCCTCGATTATGCGGTGGGCGGCCTGAGAGTGGCGAGCACCGACCCAGCGAGCGGCTCGACCGTTGGCGGCACGCCGACGGAATACGTCGTGAATGTCAGCGATCCTCTTGTCACGAACACCGTCAACGCTGACGACTTCCTGGTCAACGGAACCCCGGCCACGGGCTATTCCTACACGCCGGGCAGCACTTCCATCACCTTTACTTTCGCGACGGATCCAGTGACCACGCAGGGTTTGCAGACGATGCACATCGCTGCCGATGCCTTTACTGGCAGCGGCGATGGCGACGGGGTGGATGAGTTTAATGGTTCATTTCGCTACGACGTGTTGCAGCTCCAGGTGACTTCCACGGTTCCTGGTGTAGGTTCCGTGGTGCAGTTGCCGTTTACCACGCTCGACCTGAATTTCAATGAGGCGTACGACTTGTCCTCGGCGGCCCCGAGCGATTTCGTCCTCAGCCGGGGAAGCGTAAGCGGTATCAGCCAGGTCGATGCTGATACCTTGCGTTTGACGCTCAGTGGTATCACCGCGGAGGGTACGCTGACGGGGAGCATGCCAGCCGGGGTCATGACGGACCTGTTTGGAAATCCGTCCGCCGCTGCTTCAGGCAGCTACATTCTGGACTTTGGCACCGTTCCCTATCCGATTCCACTGAAGTCTGAGGCGCCGCTCGGCAGCCTGATCTACGACCCGTCTGTGACGGGCATCATTGACCCGGCCGGTGACACCGACAACTTTACGATCGACGTGGATGCCGGGCAGACGTTCACGGTCCTGGTGACGCCGGACGCGGGCCTTCGGCCCACCATTGAACTTCGCGACTCAGCCAATACGCTTATCGGCAGCTCCACGGGCGGTTCCGCCGGTATGGAGGCTATTCTGAATGCGATCCCCACTGGCAACGCTGGCACTTATACGATGACCGTCAGCGGTGCGGCCAGTACGACAGGCAGTTACAAGCTTCGAGTGATTCTCAATGCCGCGATCGAAAACGAATCTCACGATGGCTCGACCAACAACACGCAGGCGACAGCCCAAAACATTGACGGCAGTTTCATCGACCTGAACGTGGGCACGGCGAGCCGCGGCGCCGTGAGTGGAAATGTCGAGAACGCGCTGACCCTTTATGGATCAAACCGGAACGCCCAGTTCCTGGAAGTCAATCTCGCCACTGGCTCGGCCACTGTCATCGCCAGCAACGTCAACTTCGGACGCGGTTATACCGACCTGGCCCGCAACCCGGTGACGGGCGTCCTGTATGGCACGGGAGCGCGAGGCGATTCGGGCTTTTACAGCGTCAATCCGACGACTGGCACCGGAACGTTGATCGGCAATCCCAGCAGCGGAGTGCATTCTCTGGCCTGGTCGCTCGATGGAACGACGCTGTACGCCGTGAGCTTCAGCACCTTCGGGACGATTAACCCTGGTACAGGCGCATTCACGCCCCGCTCGAGCGCCCCGGACTTCGTCCATGGCATGGACTTCCAGCCAGGGACTGGCACGCTCTACGCAACCGTTGGTCGCTTTTCGGGCAACCTTTATACCGTTGATCCTTCGACGGGCGCTTTCAGCGCTGTGACTTCGCTCAATCGATTGTACTTCTCGCTTGAATTCCTTGCGGATGGGACGATGCTGGCAGGCGGCTCGGACGGAGGGCTCTACACGATCGACCCGGCAACATGGACTCAAACCTTGGTCGGATATACGGGGACCGATGTTCTGCTTGGTTTGGAAGGAGTTCCTAATCTCGACGCGCAGGATTGGTACTCCTTCTCCATGGCCGCTGGACAGACGACGACGCTGGCAGTGGAGGGTGCCGGTTCCGCGTTAAACCTGGAGTTAGTGAACAGCAGCGGTGACGTGCTTGCCACCGGAGCGAGCGCTGCTAACCTCGATCAAGTTATCGGAAACTTCACAGCCATTGCAGCCGGGACGTACTATGCCCACGTCACCCGCAGTGTCGGCAAAGGTGATTACAACCTGGTGGTCACACGTGACGCAGCATTCGACACGGAGGGGAACAATGGCTTGGCGTCGGCGCAGCCGCTCAATGGCAACCAGGCAGCCCTCGGCGCGATCACCGGCGGACGGGCTTTTGCGACCGGGAATGGTGGCAGTTATCTGATCGGCATCGACCAGGCGACTGGCGCGGGCACGTACATCGGACCGTTTGGATATGGGAGCACCTTTGCGGGTGCTGGCGCACCCGATGGGACGTTCTACACAATTGTCGATGGTTTTGGGGGCACGCCCAGCCTGGCGACGGTTGACTTAACGACCGGGGCTGCCACGCCTGTCGGACCGCTGAACGCCGGTCATACGATTATCACGCTTGAGGTGGACGCTGCCGGTAACCTCTTTACCGGTGACTGGAACGGCACGTTCTATTCCGTTGATAAATCGACCGGCCAAGTGACTCCGATTGGACCAATGGGACTGTTCGGCCTTATGGATATTGTGTTCGACAATAGTGGTACGTTGTGGGCGGTGGACCAGTATAACCAATTGTGGACCGTAGACCCAGTGACTGGTACAGGGACGTATCAGTCCACTATCTCCGGTACCAGTGGGTTCGTCATGGGGCTGTTGGTTGATCCAGCGGATGGCACGTTTTACTGCACTGATTGGACAAGCTCGTCTATCCTCTACACCATCGATCCGACGACAGGCGTTGCCACGTCGGTCGGCTCTGGACTGGGCATCTATTTTGCACACGGCGGAGATTTCGCAGCAGGGGATGGAGACTGGTACAGCATTTCCGTGAATGCCGGAGACAACCTGGTATTCAGCACTCTTACTCCCTTCGGCGATCCGCAGGAACCGTTCGAGATCCATAATCTGCTCGACCCGGCCATCGTGCTTTATGACCCATCGGGAACTCAGGTGGCCGATAATGACAACGGTGCAGCGGACGGCAAGAACGCTTCACTTACGTGGACTGCGCTGATTTCAGGCACGTACTCCGTGCAAGTCATTGCCGCTGCGAACACTGGTGAATACGTCCTCAGCGCAACAGGCGCGACCGGCGCGCCGCCATCCTTCAACGTCACTGCGGTTGACCCGGTCGATGGCTTCCTGACACGTTTCCCGCCCACGCAGGTGACAGTCGATTTCAATGACAGCATTCTGCTGACCTCCCTTGACGCCTCGGACTTGACCGTAGACGGAGTGGTCGCGACAGGGTTGACCATTGTCGACGGTAATACGATCACCTTTTTCATCAGTGAGTCGGACGAAGGGACACATACCGTCCACATCACCGCAGGTGCGATTCTGGACCTGCAGGAAACTCCACTCGACGAGTTCACAAGTCATTACACAATTGACCTGACATCGCCAAGGGTGGTCGCTTCGTCAATCCAGGAAGGGGATGTGCTGCCAACCGGAGTTCTGTCGTATCAGGTGACATTCAGCGAGCCGATGAACACGGCCAACCTCGATGCTTCCGACTTCCTTCTGCACGGCAACATCCGCGGTGTGGATTACGGTCCCGCCTCGTTCAGCTTTGACGTGACGGGGACGATTGTGACCGTCAACTATTCCGGCGTGCCGGACGACAGTTACACCCTGACACTCAACAGTTATGACGGGGCGTTTGAGGATCTGATAGGCTGGGACCTGGATGGCGAGCCGGTTGCCTGGCCCATTCCGCTCAACCAGTCGGGCGATGGCATCGAAGGCGGGGCCTTCTTCGTGAGCTTTTCTCTGGACGTAGATGCCGCGGGGTCGGCAGCATATCCAACGCCGCTGACGCCTATGGCACCGGCGGGCAGCCTGATCTATGATCCGACAGTGACGAACACAATCAGTCCAGTTGGCGACACGGACAGTTACACGCTGAATGTGGATGCCGGGCAGACGATCACTGTCATCGTCAACTCCGCGGCCTTTCAAGGGACCATCCAGCTTCACAATCCTGGTGGCGTGCTCATTGGCACCGCGACCGCTTCGGCCATCGGTGAAGATGCAGTCCTGCAAACGGTCCTTGCCGTCACCGGTGGATTTTATACAGTGACGGTCGGGGACGCATCAGGATCGACGGGCCTTTACACAGCGCAGGTCATTTTGAACGCGGCCGTCGAGAACGAGTCGCACGGCGGGTCGAGCAACGACGTGCTGATCACCGCCCAGGACCTCACGGGCAGCAGCGTTGGCCTGGGTGGTGGTTCCGATCGTCTGGCAGTGATGGGCACGTTCAATGGCAACAACGATCTCTACTCGTTCCACCTCGACGCCGGGCAGTCCGCCACTTTGGGCCTGAAGCTCCTGACCCCGGCTCCGACAAGTCTCTACTCCGACCGCACCGATTATGGCGTCGCCTCCGGGTCGCCGCTCTCAGTGGCCTACGGCGACCTGAACGGCGATGGCTTCGCCGACATGGTCACCGCCGACTACTACGGATTTGACGCGACCGTGCGGTTGAATAACGGCGACGGCACTTTCGGCGCAGCCAGCAGCGTCGGCTATTTCGCTTACTATGCGTTCGATGTGGCCGTGGAGGACGTCAACAGCGATGGCAACCAGGACATCCTGCTGTCCAATTACTACGGCAACTTCTCCGGAGGCAGCGTCACCGTCATGCTGGGCAATGGCGACGGGACCTTCGGCGGACCGATTGGTTCGTACCTGGGCTACTACACGCCCGGTCTGGCCGTGGCTGACTTCAACGGCGACGGCAACCTTGACGTTGCCCAGACCAGCTATTACGACAACGCTGTGAATATCGGCTTCGGCGACGGGACGGGCGCCTTCAACCTGGCGGGCTCGTACGCGACAGGCAGCAATCCCTGGCAGGTTGCGGTGGGCGACCTCAATGGCGACAGCCACCCCGATCTGGTCACAGCGAACGATTTCGGCGGCTTCAACGGCAACGGAAACATCTCGACACTGCTGAACAACGGCGACGGCAGCCTTGGCGGCGCCACGGCCTACTTCACGGCCTACGACAGAACCCAGGGGGTTACTATCGGCGACCTGAACGGCGACGGCCACCCCGACGTGGCAAACACGAACGGGAATTCCAGTAACGTGGCGGTGTTGCTCAACAACGGCGCCGGCGGCCTCGGCTCTCCCAGTTATTACTCGACGGGTATCGGCCCCATCTCCGTGGCGATGGGCGACGTGAACGGCGACGGCATTCCAGACCTGGCGACGGGGAACAACTACGGCTCGAGCGCCTCGGTGCTGGCGGGCAACGGCGATGGTTCGTTCGGTTCGGCGAGCAGTGTCAGTGCCGGAGCCAATCCTTATGACGTGGCCCTGGCCGACCTGAATGGCGACGGACTCGCCGACCTGAGCACCGCGAACTACGGCAGCGGCACCGTGTCGGTGTGGCTGGCTTCGATCAGTTCCGTGAACGTGGAGTTGCTGGATGCCGGCGGTACCGTCGTGGCCTCGGGTGTTGTGGGCGCGACCAACCTGGACCAAGCGATCGAAAACTTCGTGGCGACGGCGGGCGGAACCTATTATGCCCGGATTGTCGGCACGGGCATCGCCCGGGACTACGCCTTGGTCGTCACCCGCAGCGCCACTTTTGACCTGGAAAACAACAACGACGCGGCTCATGCTCAGGAACTGCTGGCCGGCAGGACCGGCGGTGCCCTCGGAGC
>JAYUVA010000808.1:0-3585 GCA_043754375.1 Candidatus Kuenenia sp.
TTTTGTGCCAGTGTCAGCGTCAACGTGTCTCCGCCGCGCAACGTTCGGCCCCAGAACATGGACTCATGATCCAGCATGAGTTCGATCTGTTGCTGATCCTCGTGTCGAAATACCAGAGTTCCGGGCAGCCCCTCGTTCGTCCAGCGTTTCACGAGCTCGGACATTTGAATCTCGCGACTTTGTTCAAATTCAGCAGAGGTCAAAGCAAGTCGGGTGGCGGTTTCGGTCGTTTGATAATAGAGGACATCATTCACTTTCAAGCTTTCAATTGAGTCGGCATTTGGCAACCCGATCGTGCGATTCACGGGCTTTCCGTCACGTCCCATTGTCAGCGTCACTGAAGCAGAATCGATTGACTGGCGATCAATCATGCTGACACTTGATGGTCCATAGAATTCCTGTTCACTCAATTCGTCCGCCAGCAACGAGATCGACTTTGCTTCGTCACTTTTGCTGTACCAGACCCAGACTCGATCGCCCACAAGAAACTGGTCCAGTCGCCCCCACCATCCGGAACACCACACTTCGGCTCCTGGTTCGAGTGCTCGCACTGTGGGTGCGGACTCACCTTCAACCTGCAACGTGATCTGCTGATTCTCCAGATCGATCCCTTTCAGTATGGCGAAATGGCGAACGGAGACATCCAGATTGCCAAGCGGACCAGCGGGCTCGGGTTTTTCATCTGTGATTGGTCTATGGTCGGCAACGCCACTGCCAGCTTCGTAAAGTTCCGTCTTTGGATATTCGGAAGACCACGCAAACCACTTGACCTGCGTACTATCCAGCCACGTCAGGGTCCATCCCGTTAGTTCTCCGTCAATTGCGCGGCCAGCCACGTCCCAATGTGAACCACTTTCAGTGTCGGTCGCTCGCCCGTCTGACGTGTCACTTTGCTTCAGCGTCAATCGCCGCGATGCCAGTTCAGCCGCACCGGCAGGAAGCGGAACACCAGCGTCCGGAGGTGACGCGCCGTTCTTGTCGGGCCGCGGGGCTTGATACCTGCGTGGCTGACTTGCCACGGGGCGATACGCAGCAGCAGAATTTGACGCCGGCTGCCATAAGACGACGACTGGTTCGCCATCGATCTCATCGACTACGAATCCGCGCTTTGTCAGGGCGGACAAGGGATACGCCTTTGCCGACTTTCCGGTCCAGACACCGAGCACGGTTTCATCAGCAGTGAGTCGTGCATCGAACGGACCGCGAGTACTCACGGAATCCTGATTCGGATCGGAGGGCAACGGAACAGACTGATATTTATCAAACATTCTGTAAGCGACAGCGTCCGGATAATGCTTGAGCCAGAATCCCCAATCGCTGGGCAACGTCGGCACAGGTTCCAGGCGGGTTCCCTTGCCGGGACCAGCGAAAGCTTCACCGCTGAGGCAGGAAAACAGCGTCCCGTCCGTCCGCTCCATGACCATCACGCCATTTCGCCAACCATGGAAGCTGAATTCGTACGACGGTGCATAGCCACGCACATATCCGGCGTCGGAGTCGTAGACAAAAACTCCATAACTGTCGCTGATGACACGCCACTTGTTGAGGAAGAATCGATGCGGTATCGCGCCGCCGTTCGAGTAACCTCGAATCCAGCACAGAACGCGATCATCATCCCGCAAATCGCCGGCGCGCAACGTCGCTTCGTCACGGCAATGCGAACAGTTCGGATTCACCAGCGTCGGAAACGACTCGGGCTTTGTGATCACCGGCAGATCAACCGTTTGGTCGTCCGCACCGACTGGGCAGGCAACCAGCGCGATGCTGAGGAATAAGGAGAATCGCATTTTCAATCCTTGTTTTTGGGGTTCTTGACGCAGCCTAAGCTTCCAGGCACTTTCACGGCTTCACGCTGGTTTTACCTGGTGGAATCCACTGATAAATCTCTTCCTGTATTTCCTTCCCATTTCGATTCAATACGTCGTTGTGCCCCGTGCCTCGGAAAAGTACCAACTTTTTGGGCACACCGCCTTGAGACTTTGCCGGAGTCACGTCCTGTAAACGCTGCGCGAGCGGCAGCGGAACAATCGAATCGGCCGTACCGTGAAATTGCAGCACCGGACAGGTGACGTAAGGCATCTCCAGATCCGAACGATAGCGATCAATTAACAGAAACCTGACAGGCAACCACCAGAATCGATTGCGTGCCGCATCCAGCATGGATGAAAACGTGGAAACCAGGATCAGACCCGCAGGCTGTTCACCGTGCTGACAAACCGATGACGCCAGTTTTACGCCTACGCCGCCACCCAACGATTCACCAGCGATCACAATCTGATCCGGCCGGTAACCCAATGTCTGCGTGGCGTACTTCCATGTGGCAGCCGCATCTTCCGTCAGGGCTCTCTCAGACGGTTGCCCTTCAGAATCCGCATAGCCTCGATAGTCCATGGCGAGGACATCGACGTTGATGGACCAGAAGAGTTCGTACCACGACAGCCGTCGCGCGCGGTGACTGCCGTTGCCGTGAAAAAAGAGCATCAGGCGATCGCCGCGATTCTTTTTTGCCTGCAGAAACCAGCCCCGGATTTTCTCATTGCCGCCGGATACAATGACAACATCCGCCGCTTTGGCGAATTTTCCAGTCGTCATCGGAAACTCAGCCACAGCCAATGTCTCGGCACGACCGGCAGGATACATCATTGTTCGCTGAAACCATGTGAACAAGGCAATCACCGCCAGATAGAACAGCAGAACTCGCTTTGCAATATGCATTGTCCGCTCCCGCCAGCGAATTGGTTTCGGCATAGAATCCATAGACACACCAGCTTGTGCGCGTCAACGCGAAAATCCATCCGGAGTTTCGCGTTACTCGCTGGCGCTTGATTCAAGAAAACGAGCAAGCTGATGAAAATCGCTGCCCGGCGGAATGAAGCGCACCACAGTAACCAGTGTTTTGGGATCCACGAGGTTTTCGAATGGTACGTAGTGCAGATCCAACTGGCCAGATACTGAAACCATCACACCGTTGTGATTCTTTTCGCACAACGCACGGTAGGCGCCGACGCCGAGTTGACTGCCCAGCATCACGTCGAAAGCGTGCGGTCGGGCACAACGGCATTCATAACCCAGTTGCAGTCCTATCACTTTTCGTTTCAGGCCAGTCTGTTTTTGGAATTCTGCGGACACTTTCTTCGCAAACATCTTTCCCAGATCCACGTTGGCGACGGAAATGTGTCCGTGATCGTCGCGAGGAACATCCTTCAGAATGTCATCGGAGAGAAACTCTGCCAGGCCTTCGGCGAGGACCACAACGCCGTACTCTTTGCCCTCTTTCTCCTGTCGATGCCGCATCATGCGCACGATTTTCTGAATCACCATTTCTGTGTCCATGACCTTGCGTTGTGGTGTTGAATCAGACGACAGATATTTCCCGTTCATATCTTCGACACTCAACACCATGTTCGCTTCGCCCGCGATGGCAGCACCGTAAGCCAGCCATCCTGCACTTCGGCCCATGCTTTCGACGATAAAGTACGACCGAGCCGCTTCCGCATCCGCATGCAGATTTCGGATCTCCGTGCCAAGTGTTTCAACCGCAGTAAAGTATCCGAACGTGAAGTCGATCCCCATGTAGTCGTTGTC
>JAYUVA010000809.1:0-5402 GCA_043754375.1 Candidatus Kuenenia sp.
GTGCTGCCAGTTCCGCTCGATGTTGTTGCTTCGTCTTCATCGACTGTCTGTTTTTTCACAAACACCACCGACTCAATGTCGCGCGACATCTGACGCAACAGGGTGCGTGAAACCTGTTGTCGTGTGATTTCCTCGTGGCCGTCGAGCTGCAACTTGAAATAGATATCCATCGCGGAGAACAAGGCAACCATCAGGATCGAAGTAAGCCCGATCGCAATCAACAACTCCAGCAGTGTAAAGCCAGCCCGTCGTGTGGCGTGTCTCATTCTCCGGCCTCCGAAAGTGCTGCATCGATAAACAACTGCGGATCGCGCATGTACCTTGTCAGCGTGAACGCGGCGTTGGGATTCTTCCCATCGGGTAAGTGTTCCACGGTTACGGTAATCATGAGCAGACTGGTGGCACTTCCATTGCCGACCTCAACCGACCACTGCCAGTTTCCGATTTCATCATCAGGAAATTTCTGCTGATCCGACGATGCCGCCTCTTCGATTCCCGAAACAATTTCGGCCAGCTTTGCCTCGCAGCGCATCATGGCTTCTGTTTGCAGTCGAGTGGCAATCTCCGCTTGTTGCCCGGAATTCAGAAGCTGCATAATTGCCGTCAGCGCGCCGAGAAAAATGGCGACAGAGATCAGGACCTCCAGGAGGCTTAATCCATGCCGCGCCATCCGCGAATTGGCCACAGTCTCCGATGCAGTTCGACGTCTGCGAACACGGTGACCGGCAGTAAGCGCCGTTCCACTCATGATCCTCATCATTTTTCCTCCATGATGAAGACGCCAGATGTTCTGATCGCTCCCGTCAGTCCCCGGACGGTAACTTCGCAACTGCGCTGCGCTTCGTCCATGACACGAAACGTTTTGTCTTCCGCACTGCCATCGAAGCGAAACAGAATCGGCATTGACCAGGTCTTTGACGCGAGGTTTCCGGCATTTTCCAGATTTCCGAATGCCTGGCCTTTCAGTGTTTCGCTGCCGGATGTATCACCGAAGCTGTTGCGAAGAAAGATGGTTTCCGGAAGCTCACCGGAACGATACAGAAACTCGGCAGTCTCACTATCAGAATCGTGCGAATTGCCGATCGATGCGTCCTGCTCTGCCGGAATCGCAACGACATAGTTCCCGCCGACTTCGAAGCGAAAATGATAATCCACGCCGGTGTCGATCGCGTAGGTGCGAGCTGCAGCCAGCACTTCACGCACATTCTCAGCGGCTTCCTGCACACGACCGCTGCGAATGCGTTCCATCATCTGTGGTGCAGCCATCGCGGTGACTGCCACAAGAATGGCCAGCACGATCATCAACTCGAATAACGTAAAGCCGCTGCGGCTTCGCCCGAACACAGGCAAAGCCTTTCGATCTGTCGTTGAAACTGCAGAAATACGCATCATTCTCGCGGTCAAATCAGTTGAGCCGGTTCATGCACGAACGCTCGGTATCAATGTGATGCCGAGCGTTCGCATAGTTTCAATTCGTCATCGTGAAGCGACGACTACTTCGTCCCATCAGCCGCCATCGACGTCCAGTTGTTGAGGTCGTCTCCACTTCCGCCTTCATCCTGTCCATTGGCACCCAGTGACCATACTGCCGGAATCAGTGCTCCCTGCTTCTTGCTGTGTCCGTCGCCAGTCCATTCGTATTGCAGCACATGTCCCCACGCATCCAATGGCGGTTCAGAGATCAGCGGACGTAACTTTCGCCCCTTGTATGTTCCAGGATTCATCATTGCCTGCCAGGTATCGTTGCCATTGCCTTTGAAATAGGTTCCATCATGATCAGCCGCCCAGGAGCCGACCGGATTCTTCTCAATATTCTTGAGGATCGCCTGCGTTGTTTTTTCCATCGCCCCCTGCTGTTGCCCGATAAGGTTCGGCACCACCATTGCGGCGATCACAAGTATGATGGCCAGTACGATCAGCAGTTCCAGCAGCGTAAACCCCGCTCTTACGAGTACGGCTGATTGTTTGATTGAGTTCTTTCGCATTTTCAGTTTCCAATTGAGTACATAATTGATGCGGCGTCTTACCGTGAACTTCGTGTTGCCCGAAGGCATGAACACGGTGCATTGTGATGAATCCGTCAGCGTCAACGGTCATTACAGTTCAAACACCGCTCCAGTCAGGAATTGTCTGTCTTCTCAGGTAATTCGCTCCACAAATGCATTTATCAGGCGTTTTTGGACATCGTCATCACGGGTACGAGGAGTGCGACAATCACGAATGTGACAATCGTGGCCATTACCAGCAGCAGCAATGGTTCCAGTAATCGCACTCCCGTGTCAATTCGGCGACTCGTCCTTCGCTCAAGATTATCTGCCACACCGATCAGCACATTCTCCAGATTATTGGCCTCTTCGCCAACCGCAATCATTTCGATCAGGTCTCGTGAGAATTGTCCACTGGACCGCAGCGGAACGGCCAGCGACTCACCGCCACTGACGTTATCCGCAGCGTTTCCGATGGCCTCCGCAAGAATCATATTTCCGCTCGCATCCTTGGAAATCCTCAGTGCCTGCAGAATAGGAACGCCATTTTTCAGGAGTGTCCCCAGCATGCGGCAGAACCGCGCCACCGCCAAATTCTGCAGGATACCACCGAGGATTGGGATTTTCAGCTTCCACTTGTCCAGATTCCTGGCCCCCTCGGTGGATTGAAAATAGTAAATCGCCCCGCCAATCGCACCCACGATTGCCACAAGAATCATCAAACCATAGTTTTGGATCGTGTCACTGATCCCCAGGAGCGTTGTCGTGGCCCAGGGCAGAGTTCCCTTGTTCTTCATAGACTCAAAAATGGTAGCAAATTCCGGAACGAACCAGACCATCATGACGGTCACGATTCCCAGTCCCACCACCATCAGGAACACTGGATAGACCATCGCGCCGGTGACGCGGCCTTTGAGTTCTTCCTGATGCTCATTGAACATTGCAATACGGTTGAGCACTTCTTCCAGGAACCCGCCTTCTTCACCGGCCTTCACCATGCTGACGGTGAGATAGTTAAAAGTCTTTGGATGCTTTCGCATCGCCTCGTTCAATCGCGTTCCGTCGGCAACCTGTTCCCGAACGTCCAGAATGACGGCTTTCAGATTCGCATTCGACGACTGGTCCTCCAGCAGCTGCAATGACCTCAGCAGCGGGACTCCGGACTTCAGCAGATCCGCCAGTTGATTGTAAAAGACGGTGAGGTACCTTGCCGAAACTCGGCGAGACCCGGTGCTGGCCTGCTGTTTCGATTGTTCCGTCAACACCACAGAAATCGGAAACAGACTCTTCGCTGCCAGACCTGCGAGCGCATCCTTCTCGCTGGCCGCTGAGAGCGTGCCCGAAACCTGCTTGCCGGTCATTTCTTTGGCTAAGTACTTAAAATCAGGCATAGGAATTCAGTCAGAACATCGATCGGTAGGCTACATACAATGGCGGTTAATTTCTTCTATCAGCCGGTACGCGACAGTGAGGTGTTGATTTAGTCAAAATCGTGAGCGGTATGGCGCTAGCCTCATGGCACTTGGTTTAGAAAATGTGAGCCGCAAGGCGCTAGCCGCGGGTGTGTGTCTGCCGTGTTTTCAGTCGGACACTGGCGGCTAGCGCCGTGCCGCTCAGGTAAACCAAGTGCCATTGGGCGCTAGCCACCGGTATTTTCGTACTACTAACAGTTGATTTCTTGTTCACTCGCGAAGATTCTCAGGCGTCTGATTGCTGAAGTCAGGTCTGGCAGAAAAATGAGGGGCAGGAATATAAACAATTCGAATTTAGAGTCTTTCTGCAATTCATTTTCCTGCCATAAATTTTCCTGCCATAAATTTTCCTGCCACATGTCTTCCTGCGTGAATGACACCACGGTACTTGTGTCCCGACTTTGACACCGGCGGCTAGCGCCGATCCTCTCATTAAAGCAACCGATCAGCCAATGATATCGCCTCGGGTAATTCGAACAACCTCATCAAGACTTGTCATCCCCGCCATCACTTGTTCCCATCCGCTTGAACGCAGCGTCGTCATTCCCGCCGATAGAGCATAATCCCGAATCTCCACACTGCTGCGACTCTCCGCGCACATGCGTTGAATCATCGGATCAGTTTTCAGTAATTCAAAGACTCCGATTCGCCCGGAATATCCTGTATCGCGACATTCACGACAACCGCGTGGTTCAAAAATTGTCTCCGGAAGCGGTGTCGGGAAGTCCGGCGGGATGTCCAGTTTCTCAACCGGCGTCGCAACTTTGCAGTGAGTGCAAAGCCGTCGCACCAGTCGCTGGGCCAGAATGCCTTCCACGGTACTGGCGACCAGATAAGGTTCGACACCCATGTCGATCAGTCGCGTGAATGTGCTGGGAGCATCATTTGTGTGCAGAGTGCTGAAGACAAGGTGTCCGGTGAGGGACGCCTGAATGGCGGCTTGCGCTGTTTCACCGTCTCGAATTTCCCCGATGAGCACAACATCCGGGTCATGTCGCAGAATGCTTCTCAATGCTCCCGCAAATGTCAGCCCGATGCGGCTGTGAACCTGAATCTGACTGATCCCGTCCATCTGATATTCGACAGGGTCTTCGACTGTAATAATCTTGATCGTGGGGTCTTTGATCTCGTTCAGCGCGCTGTAAAGTGTTGTGGATTTACCGCTGCCGGTCGGACCTGTGACCAGAATAATCCCGTGCGGAAGTTCCAGAAGCTTCCGAAAAATTCCCATTACCGTCGGCGGCATGCCGACGGCTTTCAGGTCAAACTTCATGCGTGCTTTGTCAAGCAAACGCATGACAACGCCTTCGCCGTGCATCATGGGGATGATCGAAACGCGGACATCGACCTCGCGACCCGAGACGCGCAGTTTGATGCGCCCGTCCTGAGGCAACCGCTTCTCAGCGATGTTCAGGTGCGACATAATCTTCAGGCGGGTCACGATCGCCGAATAAAACTGAGCGATTTCTGGTGGAGTCGGTTGAACTCGCAACATGCCGTCCAGCCGATAGCGGACACGCATGCCGTGTTCCTGCGGCTCAATATGCACGTCACTGGTCTGCAGTTTGACGGCCTCCATCAGGAGTTCGTTCACGAGTTTGATGACAGACGGTGCCTGAGCCCCTTCTGCCAATTCACCGAAGTCTTCATTGATCTCTTCGAGAAGTTCGATGCCTTCTTCGCTGCGACGGCGAACAAGCTCATTGATTGTGTCGCCGCCCACGCCGAGCAGTTCATGGATGCGGCTGCCGAGTTCCCCGCTACGGGTCAGGACCGGCGACAGCTTAAAACCGCTCACCGTGCTGAGTTCATCCAGCCCTTCCAGGTTGAGCGGGTCCGATGTCGCAATGACGACATGACCATTTTCGCGGTACAGCGGCAACAATGAATGGCGATAGATCGAAGAGGTCGGAAACTTCGACAGCAGTTCAACATCGACTTCGAT
>JAYUVA010000810.1:0-15154 GCA_043754375.1 Candidatus Kuenenia sp.
CCACCGTGCTCGGTCCCGGAGTTATCTCGAAACCCGATAGGCGCTTCACCCTGTCATCTCACTGAACTCCAAAGCCTCGACCCCAAAAGCAACTGAGTCGGCAGCAGAGATCTACGCCCCGAGGCCACCATCGCAAGTCACTGAAAACTCCCAGCAACACCTGCCCAAAAGCACCGCCCCTGAATCAGCCGGCCCTGCATCAGCCGGCCCTGGATTCATATTTTTCCGTCCGCAACAAAGCGTCTTGCGCATCGGCCTCAGCTGAGTTATCGTTGCCCGGTGAAAGACGTCACCAGCAACAACTTTGGAGTCCTGATTGCCTACCTTGTTCCAGGCGCCACCGCACTCTGGGGTTTGAGCTCCTTCTCACCATCCTTGCGAGCCTGGTTTGCAGCAACCCCGAGTGACGCACCGACAATCAGCGGCTTCCTGTACCTCACTGTGGCATCGCTGGCTGTCGGCATGACGGTCACGGCGATTCGCTGGGCCTGCGTGGATCTCGTCCATGCGGCAACGGGACTGACGGCCCCCGATCTGGATTTCTCACAGCTTCCCGGCAAAGTGGATGCTTTCAACCTCCTGATTGAAATCCACTACCGGCACTACCAGTTTTACTCGAACATGTTTGTAGCCAGCGCCATCACCTGGATTTGCCATCGAATCAGCATCCAGCCCCAGTGCAAGATCAGTTGGACCGATCCAGGATTCCTGCTTGTTGAAGCGACTTTTTTCCTGACCTCCCGCGACACCCTCAGAAAATATCACGAGCGAACTCAGCAGTTGCTTTCAGCCCAGCCACGAGCGGCGACTGGGACACTTGAAGAATAATCGCGAGGCAAGGCTATTCGCCGACGGAACCTTCCGAGAGCTCACCCTTGGAAAATCGTTCCACGTCACGGAAAAGTTTACTCATCGGAATCTCTAGTGCTTCGGCGACTTGGCTGGCGATGGCGATACTGACCTGAACGCGGCCTCGCTCAATGGAACTGGCATATGTGCGGTGAATTCCAGCTTTGTGCGCAAACGCTTCCTGCGATATGCCAAGCCGTTTCCGGTGGAATTTCACAGCGTGCGCAAAATGTCGCTCGATATCATCCATACAAATATTCTCACAAGACATTGACGATCGTGCGACAGATGTTAGAATGGCACTCGATCGTCTACTATGTTGTGGGCGAATCACTTTGATCGGCACTATTTGGAAAGGCACTACAAGAATGGCCAACGGCGGAAGTCATCACCCTCACAAACCCAGCAAACCTCAGCAGGAGCCAACTCAGCCACCCAAGGCCGAGACCAAAAAATCCTGAGGCCTCACAACCATGAACCGCATCGATGCCCACGGCCTGAAGTTTCAAGACGAAGCTTCAGGCCGTTTTTGTTACGTTGCGTACCGTGTCCGCAACTTGTCACACCACACGAGTTCAATACCGGGATGCAGACCGAGACGTGGGTGTGGCGGAAGCCATGTGTGTGATCGACAGCCCATGCATGCCGATCGACAACGTAACCGATGATTCCATCGTGGCCCCCAACCGGACAAACGGCCTCCGATCTGGATTTCTCACAACTCCCCGGCAAAGTAGATACCTTCAACCTGCTGATTGAAATCCACTACCGGCGGCCGCGCTCGAAGAGACTGGCGAAAGTGCAGTAAATTTAAGCCTTGTGGGCGAAGCACTTTGGGTTCACACTCTTAATTTACCGACGCACGGAACTGGAACAACCTGTCTCGCTGAGTTCAATCTCTGTAGATTGACAAGCCGCCCAGTCACAAGATACGCTTCACGGCGAGTCAGCGTTCATCTCCATACCTTTGTTAAAAAAGTATGTTGGACATGGGCAGCAATAACCTTCGGGATTCGTCTGCTCCATTGACAGACGCTGTCATCAGGTCGTTGACAGACCTTGGTGAAGACGCTGAAAGCGTGAACCCGTCCTGGGCAAAGATCCTGAACCGGCGGCTACTTGCTGCTGACGGACTTGACGTGGACACGCTACCCAAGAATGTGGCACCGTTTCGAATCGCGATCGTCAGTCTGCTGTTCAACTGGCCGTCCACGGGGGGCGGCATCGTCCATACGGCGGAACTGGCCCAGTTTCTGTCGCTCGACGGTTACGAAGTCTGCCACTTCTTCGCGGTCTACGAGCCTTGGTCCGTCGGCAAAGTCACTGAATCACTGCCTTACAACTCCTGCGCCATCCAGTTTGATGAGCTGGGTTGGAATCGCACGGGAATTGAAACGGCCTTTCGCAACGCAGTTGACACATTCCATCCCGATGCCGTGATTGTCACGGACAGTTGGAATTCCAAGGGACTGCTGGCGTCAGCGGTCTCAAGTCACCCGTATTTTCTCCGACTGGCAGCGATGGAATGCATTTGCCCGCTGAACAATGTGCGGCTGCTTGCGGATCGCGAATACGGGATTCGGCAATGTCGGAAGTCGCAGCTTTCCACACGGGAGGAATGTCTGAGCTGCGTCAAAACAAACGCCCATTCTTCCGGCTCGCTCCACGCCAATGAACGAGAGCTCGTTAGCTTTGGTGAGGACGCATTCTATCCGGAGTTGCGACAGGCGTTTGCCAATGCTGAAGCGATCCTTGTCGTGAACCCGTTGATCGGGGCGCTGTGCGAGCCATATGCAAAGGACGTTCGTGTCATTCCCAGCGGCTTTGACCCGCGTCGGTTCGACAACCTGCCCGTTCGTAATTTTGGCGAAGGAGCCTGGCGAATTCTGTTCGCTGGCCTGGTACATGAACTGATGAAGGGGTTTCATGTCATGTTCGAAGCATGTTGCCGACTATGGGACGTGCGACAGGATTTTGAACTTCACGTGACTGGTGATCCTGACACATACGAAGCACCGTTTCTTCGGTATCGAGGCTGGAAGAACCAAAGTGATCTTCCCTCATTGATGGCAGAGTGTGACATTGTGGTGGTGCCCACGATTGCACAGGAAGCACTTGGCCGCACCGCGGTCGAGGCGATGGGAGCGGCACGCCCTGTTGTGGCCAGTCGTATTGGCGGACTGCCGTTCACAGTCACTGAGGGCGTGACGGGACTGCTCTTTGAGCCGGGTGATGCCGCAGACCTTGCCGCGTGTCTGGAGCGCTTGATGTCAAATCCAGAATACGCCATTTCCCTCGGTGTCGCAGGACGTCAGCGGTTCATGGCTGAGCATACCTGGGACCATGTGATCACAGCAAAATACCGACCAATGTTTGCCGCCATCAGGAGCCAGTCGTGAAAGTCGGTCTTGTGTTTGACAATCAGCAGCGACCGGAAACCACGGGCTATTACTGTCGCCGTGCGCTGGGACCACTCGTTGATCTGGAACACCTGCTCCCACATGAACTGGACATGATCGAGCCTTCAGTTTTTGATCTGTTCGTGTTTATTGACGACGGACTGGATTACGTCATCCCGCCACAGTGTCGTCCCAGAGCCGCCTGGGCCATCGACACGCATATGGATTTGTCCCGCTGCATCCAACGCTTCGGAGACGCCGACTTTCTGTTTGCTGCCCAGCAGAATGGAGCGGCCACACTCCAGCAAGTCCTCGGGCGACCCGTCAACTGGCTGCCGCTGGCCTGTGATCCGGACATTCACCGGCCGCTGGCGGGCGAACGCAAATGTCATGACGTGGCCTTTGTAGGGCATATCCCTGGCCACGAGCGGCAACGCCTGCTGAACCTGTTGCTGCAACGCTATCCCTCGAGTTGGTTCGGCCAGGCTCTGTTTGACGAAATGTCGCGGATGTATTCCCGTGGACATGTGGGATTCAACTGCAGCGTGGCGGATGATCTCAACATGCGGCTGTTTGAAATTCCCGCCTGCGGCATTCCGCTGGTAACAAACCACATTGACGGAAACGGACTGGATGAATTGTTTGAGATTGGTCGTCACCTGCTGACATTCCGCACGGACGACGAACTCTGCGCACAGATCGATCGATTGCTGCATGACAAGGAGTTTGCTGTCAAACTGGCGCGTGCCGGTCATCGCCATGTTCTGCAACACCACACCTATCGCCACCGCATGGTGCAATTGCTGCAAACAGTGTCATTGACCAAAGCCACGGTTTCCGTGAGTGGCAAATCGCAGGACTACTTTGAATTCGATCGTCCTGACGTACGTGCCCTGATCCCGGTCACGGCCCACAGAATTCTGGATATCGGTTGTGCCAGTGGTCGGCTGGGGCAAGCGCTGAAATCCGAACGCGACTGCCATGTTACGGGTATTGAAGCCAATTCCGAAGCAGCAGGTACTGCAGCCACGCGGCTTGATCAAGTGATCGAAGCCTCCATTGAGACCCTGCCGGAAAGCGCGATTGCTGCCGACTCATTGGACTGCATTGTGTTGGCCGACGTGTTGGAACATCTGCGAAATCCTGTCGCCGTCCTCCGCAAATGTCGACAATGGCTGATCGACAGCGGATCACTGGTCATCAGCGTTCCCAACAATCGCCACCACAGCGTCATTTCCGGACTAATCGAGGGCAACTGGACCTACGAACGAGCGGGACTGCTCGATGACGATCATGTGCGGTGTTTTACCCGACGGGAACTGGAAAAACTGCTGTATCGCGCAGGATTTGAAGTTCTGCAGCGGACGGCAATCCCCGGATCGGGGTACGAAGACTGGCGACGGGCGGGAGATCCGGGAACTGTCCGCATCGGCAAGCTGGCGATTTCCGGTCTGGACCCTCTTGATGCCGAAGAGTTCTTTATCTATCAGCATCTTGTCAGGGCTCAGCCGCGCCCCATACGTTCCTATGGATTGACATCGATTGTCATCCTGACGTTCAATCAGCTGTGGGCGACGCGGCAGTGTGTGGACAGCATCCTCATGCGAACCGACGAAGACATCGAACTGATTTTTGTCGATAATGGTTCCACTGACGGCACGCCCGACTACCTGCAGTCCATACCGGGGGCGAAGATCATTCTGAATACCGACAATCGTGGGTTTGCACCGGCCGTCAATCAGGGACTGCAGATTGCCAGTGGTCAGCAACTGCTGTTGCTCAACAACGACTGCATTGTCACGACCGGATGGCTCGAGGGTCTGCTGGAAGCGCTCTACGATGATTCCTCCAACGGCCTTGTGGGTCCGGTGTCCAACAATGTCAGTGGTGAGCAGCAGATTCCCGTCAGCTATTCCGAATTGACCAGCCTCGACGGCTTTGCCTGGGATCGCCGATCGCACCGAGAGCTGACGGAGACCGGCAGGCTCGTGGGTTTTTGTCTTATGTTTCGCCGCGAACTCATGGACCGCATTGGCTTGCTGGATGAGCGCTTTGAGATTGGCTGTTACGAAGATGACGACTACTGCCGACGTGCGCAGGCGGTCGGCTATCGGGCGGTCATTGCCAATCATGTGTTTGTGCATCATTTTGGCAGCGTGACATTCAGTGGCTCGGGGGCCGATTTTGCCTCGATCATGATGCAGAATGAACAGCGTTTTCGGGACAAATGGGAGCTGGCTGCAGCGCCTCGTGAAACAGCACAGCGCATCATCCCGCAACACCCGGATGCCGCCGATTTGGCTGAGCGATATTCCGTGTTGCCGATCGATGATGAAACGCAGTTGCTGCAACGAAAACACGTGCGCCTGTCGCTGTGCATGATTGTCCGTGACAATGAGGACACGATTGCGGCGTGTCTCGACAGTATCTATCCATGGGTCGATGAAATCATCATTGTCGATACGGGCTCCAAGGACAGAACACCGGACATTTGCCGAAGATTCGGGGCGCGAATGTTTGAGTTTCCGTGGTGCGATGATTTCTCTGCCGCCCGGAACGTGTCGCTTCAATACGCACGGGGCGAATGGATCTTCTGGATGGATTCAGACGATATTATTTCCGAGGAACAGGGTCGACGTTTGCGAGCCCTGGTCTATGGTCTGCACGCGAAGGACTGTCTGGGTTATGTGATGCAGGTGCAGTGTCGTTCTGCGGAACCAGGCCAGATGACGGTGGTGGATCATGTCAAAGTGTTTCGGAATCTGCCGCAACTGCGCTTCGAACACCGGATTCACGAACAGATCCTTCCGGCCATCCGCCGCGCGGGCGGAAACGTGGAATTCACCGATATCTTTGTCGTGCATTCCGGATCTGATCCGACTCCTGAAATCCGTAAGCGAAAACTGGAGCGCGACTATCGAATTCTGAAGCTCGATCTGATCGACCGCCCCGATCATCCGTTCGTGTTGTTCAATCTCGGCATGACCTATGACGATGATGGGCAGTTTGCTGAGGCCGAACGCTTACTTCGCCGCTGTCTTGAAGTCTCGGGTGATGGCGAATCTCACATCCCCAAGACCTACGCGCTGCTGGTCAACAGTCTCCGAGGGCTGGGACGAATCGAGGAGGCGATTGAAACGACGAAAGTCGCATTGGCCCTCCATCCAGGCGACAAAGAGTTGCTGTTTCGCAAGGGCAGCCTCTGTCTGGACGCTGGTCGATACGAGGAAGCCGTGGAGGATTTCGAGCAGGTTCTGACCGAGGCAAACGATCGCACGTTCCGCAGCTTTGATCCGTCGATTGTCGGCTTCAAAGCCCGCCACAACCTTGCCCTTGCGTTTCAGCATCTGGGACTGCTGGAAGAGGCAGAACGACATTGGCTGGCGGCGATCGGGGACAGTCCTGAGTTTGGACCGGGCTGGCTGTATCTGGTGCGACAGTATTTGACTTGTAGGCGGATCGACTCAGCCACGGCGCTGGCACACCGCATGCATCAGGAGGTTGGACTGACGCCAGAGTCGGCCATTGCCGGAGCCGTGTGTCATGCAGCCGAGGGCGACATCGCAGCCGCACGGTTGGCTCTGGAAACAGCGTTCGCCGCGACGGGCGACGCGAGTTGCCTCGACGAACTGGCAAGAATCCTGATTGAGCATGAGTTCATTGAGGACAGTATTCCGGTGCTGCACAGACTGTTGGCATGTCAGCCGGACAATCCAGCCGTGTGTCAAAACCTTGGCGCAGCGTTGCGTGCGACGGGAAACTGGAGTGACGCACTTGAGCCGCTGCAGCGCTCACTGACACTTCGTCCCAATTCGCCGATGGCCAGCATTCAGCTGGCCGCATGTTTCTGTTCACTCACACAGCCACCTGCTGCGCGGGCCGTGCTGCACGCAGCATTGCTGTTGGATCCAGATCACGAGGGTTTACGGTCGGCATTGTCAGCCATCACAGACTGAGTACGTCGTCGCAGGCATGCACAACAAAGGAGGCCGGAGTGTGGAGCATTTTCCGCTGATCATCATCGGTGCCGGACCGACCGGGCTGGGAGCCGCATGGCACTGGCACCGGCATTCGTCAACACCGTGTCTGCTGCTGGAAGCTGCTGATCGCGCGGGAGGTCTTTCGGCGTCCTTTACTGATCCCGCCGGATTTACATGGGATCTCGGCAGCCATCTGCAGTTCTCACACTACCAGTACCTGGATGACGTGCTCGACTCGATACTGGATGAAACGTGTTGGAATCGACATCAACGATCAACGTTTGTGTGGTTCGGCGATCGGTTTGTGCCGTACCCGTTTCAGCTGAATCTTCATCGGTTACCACCTGCAGCACGCTGGGACTGTGTCCAGGGATTGTTGGAGCGACCCTTGGGCCCGCCGCAGCGGACAAATTTCGGCGTGTGGTGTCGGAGCGTGTTTGGAGACGCCATAACCGCACAGTTCATGCGGCCCTACAACGAGAAACTGTGGGCATGTCCTCTGGAAGACATGAGCGCCGACTGGATCGCCGAGCGCGTGGCTGTTCCGGACCTGCACGAAGTCCTGCGCAACCTGTGCCTGTCGACCGATCAGTCAAGTTGGGGGCCCAACGCCGTGTTTCGGTATCCACGACAGGGCGGTGCCGGATCCGTCTGGCAGGCTGTCGCCCGTCAACTGCCAGAGGCATCGATCCGGTATCATGCCCGCGTCACTTCGATCGATGCTGCGGCGCATTGTCTGTTGACCGGCAACGGAGAGCGGCTGTCATACGACAATCTCCTGACGACGGTACCGCTGCCGACGCTGCGACAATTGCTGCAGTGTCCGGCCATGATGCGGGACGTGACTCGTCTGCGACATACGCGGACACACGTGGTGGGATTGGGGCTGCGCGGGCACCCGCCTGCGGCTCTGGCCGGGCAATGCTGGTCCTATTTTCCGCAATCCACCATCCCGTTTTATCGCCTGACCGTGCTGAGCAATCTCAGTGAAGCGATGGTGCCGGATGTCAGCAACTCATGGTCGGTCATGGCCGAGGTTGCTGAGCCGCATGCGACGCAGCTCGATCAGGAGGAAGTCGTTCGATCCGTGATCGCTGCGGGCGAGTCACTGCAACTGATGCAGCGCTCAGATCTCCTCAGTGTCTGGCACCAGCGATTGCCGTTCGGATACCCTGTACCGACGCTGGATCGGGATGCTATTCTGGATGACATCAATGGCCAGCTGGAATGGGCCGATATCTACTCTCGGGGGCGTTTTGGTGCGTGGAAATACGAAGTCAGTAATCAGGACCATTCGTTTATGCAGGGGGTCGAGTGCATCGACCGACTGCTGTATGGTCATGTCGAGCCGACACTCAATCCACGTGCAAGTGACATCCTGCTTTCTGGATGAGTGTCTGAATGTATGCTGGAATTTCTGAACAATTGACCGACTTCGGATTTGCGGCAAAGACTGTGGACTGCACTTTGGGCACCGCAGCGTTGGGTCCTTAAGCACTGGTTGGCACGGCATGCATCAGCACATGGAACTGGTTGTGGCTCACTATCGTGAGAATCTTGCCTGGCTGAACGGCTGGCAGGGCGTCCCGCCGGTTGTCTATCACAAGGCCGCCGGGGCAATTGGCAGGCAACTTCCGAATATCGGCCGAGAAGCCCACACCTACCTCCACCACATCCTGGATCGCTATGATTCGCTCCCCAGGATCACAGTGTTCCTGCAGGGGAATCCGTTCGACCATGTGCCTGATATCCTTGAAAAACTGGCACTGCTTGACGAGAACTGTCGCTTCAGGCAATTCTCTGATCATCTGATCGTGGAAGACCGCGAGGGATATCCTTCACATCCGGGCGTGCCGTTTGCCGATTTCTATGAGGCACTGTTCGGCTCGGTCGCCCCCGACTTTATCGCCTGTCGTACGGCCGCCTGCATGGCCGTCTCGGCAGACACCATTCGTGCGTACCCGAAAGAATTCTATGCACTCGCTCAATGCCTGACGACGGGCCACGAATTCGGAGCACACGCGATGGAACGCCTGTGGCAGCATGTGTTTCACCGAGTTCCGGAATCGGAGGGGATTGTCACGGCGAGCGATGCCGGTTTTTTCCACAACCTGCGTTTTCTGATCCTGTCACTGCAACGCTGGAGCAGATATCCCGTGGCCATCGTCGATCTGGGAATGACCGACCCTCAGCGCAAATGGCTGAGCACATTTCCGAACGTGACGCTGGTCAAGGTGCCGCTGATCGACAAGTGGATCGAACCCATTCGGCAGGAGCACTGGTGGCAGACATGGCTTAAGCCGTTCTATATCCAGTCGGCACCCTTTGATCGGGTGCTCTGGATCGATGCGGACTGCATCGTGGTCGGACCGCTTGAAGAAGCGTTTGAACAACTCCAGCATGCGCCGATCCTTGTGGCCGACCGGACACCGGCGGATACCCGCAACAAGCCGCGTCTCTATCGGCATCTGCCGCTGCCCGCAGACCATGCTGTGGACTCCGTCTCCGTGAATGCCGGTGTCATTGGCCTCTGCAGGATTCGTGATCGTGCCCTCCTCGACGCATGGAGTTGGGGCGTGCAATGGGCCGCGCACCAGCCGACGTTGCGGCATCTCGTGGCCTATGCCGATCAGGGCCTGCTCCAATGGGCTCTTGCCAACACGAATCGAGCGCATCTGGTTCGCGCTGATCCGCAATGGAATTTCCCCTGCCGACATGAAACATCGTGGAGTGCCAGCAGCAAAAAAGAGGGTGTCTCCCTGCTGGAAGCAATCCGCCGAGGCCACCCCGGAGCCTCAATCGTGCATTGGTATGGGCAGTACAAATTGTCGATGTTGCTGCTGAATGAACTCAGCGAGGACTTTGCTTCTGAGTGAGCAGGCAAGAAGATAGAAAGTTGTGTCGCTTGTCTCTAAAGTCCTGAAAGAGGAACCTGTCGGATGGATCACTATTCTGAAACCGTCATGGAGCATTTTCTTGACCCGCAAAACCGCGGGGGGCTGGTCTCACCATCCGGCGTTGGCGTCAGCGGGGTGCCGGGTGAAGGCCCGTTTCTGGTCTTTCAGATTACCTGCACCGAATCAATCGTCAGTGCGGCCTCTTTTCAGTCCCATAACTGCGGAGTGACAGTCGCCAGTGGATCCATCCTGACGACCATGGTGCTGGGGAAAACGCTCGAAGAGTGCCGACAGATTTCTGCCGCAGAGATCATTGCCGCACTCGGGGGAATTCCTCCGGACAAGCAGCATGCGCCACAATTCGCAATCCTTGCGATGCGGCAGGCAGTAGAAGAGGCCACAGGAGGAGCAGCGTTATGAACAGACCGGTCGGCTTCGCGCCACCGCTGGTGCAGATTGTGGGTCCGACGGACAACTGGATTCTGCAAAAACTCTCAGCCGTCCTTGTCAGCAAGTTGCCGTATGCGTCGTTCGCGGCGTGGCGTCCTGCACTGGAAGGCAAGTTGGCGTATTACGTCAACTACGCCCTGTACAACGCACCCAGCGGCCTGATTGATGTGGGCTTTTTCACACATCGGGATGATTCCCATGACTTCCTGCTGCGTGCGCAGCGGATGGACGCCTGCGTATGCATGGCCCGAACGTATGCGGACTGGCTGCAGGACAAGACACCCCGAGAAGTGGTCCACATTAAGATGGGTTTCGATGCGTATCGCTATCGGCCCAGTCTGGTCCTCGGGGTGATTGGAAAACTGGACCATCCCCGCAAGGGACGACATCTTGTCGAACACCTGCAAAGACTTCCGTTCGTGGAAGTCATCACGACCGACGGACGTCTGCCGGAAGAGTCACTGCGGGACGTGTATCAACGCGTGGATTTTGTCTTAATCCCGGCCACGGTGGAAGGTGGACCGATGAGCCTGTTCGAAAGCCTGTCCATGGGCAAACCGGTGATTGCCCCGGAAAATGTCGGTGCTGTGTCCGAGTTCGCGGGCTGTGAGCAACTGCTCCTGTATCCGGCCGGAGATGCGGACGCACTGGAGCAGGTGGTCACGGCCTGTTTCGAAAGGAAAAAGGCTTTGACTAAGGCGGTGGCTGATCGCAGTTGGGATCAGTGGGCGGAGGATCATCATCGCTTCTTTATGAAACTTCTGGCGGATCGCGGTGTGGATGTCCCACAACCCGGACCGGCGTTTCGCTTCGGGTTGATCCGAGACCTGGTCAGTCACAGTGGGAAGGACGTTTCCTCTGCCACTGATTTCAGCAGCCTGGAACAGATTGTCGATCGCACGGCGGCGTATCTCTACTACGATCAGGTTGCCGCTGCACGCATGCTGCTGAAAACATCCGTCGGGCGATTCCCGGTGGTGCAACGACTGCTGTCCACGCTGCCAGCGTCATGAAGTCTCTTCGTCCGGACTTCGGGACGGCAGATTGTTCCATTTTCCCAGCGGACACGCGAACGCGCGGCCAGCCGCCTTCATCGTCAGCGAACAGCCGCATTCGGCACAGCGATTTTCTGACCGACGATCGCACGTATCGCAGATGGCGAGGCGGGCCGCATAGGTCGGTTGATCGACCAGCGTCAGGCCATCCGAAATAAAGGCGGCAGCAGATGTGGTGAAATTCCAGACCTGTCTTGCAAACGACACTTCCACTCGAGCCGGAACTTCGGTCGTCAGTGGAATCGGACGAGGATTCCTGCACTCCTTTGTCCGCACATCGCACGCACGACAGATTGGAGTGGTCACGACGTTGTCCTGGCTGCACACAACAGAGTGCCGACAAAAGAACGTGCCAGGGCTGTCCAGTTCGACTCGGTATTCACAGGGTGCAAGATTTAACACGGTTTCCGCATCTCCGAAATTCCGGAACCACTGATCCTGATCACGGTCCCCACGAAGAGTTCGCCGCTCCACGCCAACGCGGGAAGGTTACGGCTCTGAAATCGGTCACGCAGTGATGATACATTTCGTGTGCAAAGTCTTCAAATGCGGGCAACAGACTTCTCCACCCGAATCACAATCATGGCTAACGATTGACAGGCCCCTGACATTCCGCAGAAATTTTCCCAGGTACCATATTGACGATCTGCAATCCGGTGGATAGGATCAGCCCACCATTCGAGTCGATGGAACGACGTCCTGCAAGGTGCCCCATGCAGCCGAGTCCGCAGTATCAATGTGATGCCGCAGGGTTCAGAAGGAGTATCACTTCTTCTCGACGGTTGCGAAGGTGTTCCTGCGATCCGGGCACTGCCTCATGTGCGGAGGCGAAGACATGCCTCTGACCCTCGTTGATTGTGAATGCCGTCGCACCGTGGAGGGCAGCGAGAGCTTCTTCTGCGAACATCCGTTTGTGGCTTCCACGGATGGTATGGTGGCCGCATGTGTTTGCCGAGTCTGTCAGTTCGCGGGAACTCCGCGACCAGTGCCGCGCAAGACGCAGACCTATCGCTCAGCCAATCCATTTCTGCTGTCTTTGACCGTCGCAGTGGTCATTCACTGTCACAAAAACGACCGGTTTCTGGCAGAGGCCATCGAGAGTGCCCTCACGCAGTCAGTTCGCCCTGCGGAAATTCTGGTGATCATCGACCGCCCGGTCGATGACGCCTGTGAAGTTGCTGAAAAGTATCAGGAACGGGACGTTCGCGTATTGCGTGTCAACCTCGGCAACCGGCAGGCGGTGTGCCGCCTGGGGTTTGAGCAGACAACATCCAGCATCCTGTGTTTTCTGGATGCCGCTGACACACTGGGTCCGAAGTATGTTGAGCAGGGGCTGGCTCAGTTTGAAGCAGAAGATGTAGGGATCGTCTATTCGGACGTGTCTCAGTTCGGCGTTTCGGACAGCAGAATCGTTGCCCCGCATTACTTTGACAAGGCAGCACTGCACAGTCGGAACTTCATCCATCCGGGCAGTCTGGTGCGACGTGACTGTCTCGAAATCACCGACGCCTTTGCCTGCGAACTGGATTCCGCGGCAACCGCCGACACGGGCGATTGGTGGCTCTGGAAATGCGTGACGGCAGGAGGCTGGACAGCCAGCAGGCAGGCGGGCCGCTATCACAAGCGAACGTTTGTGGATTCCGTGCGGGAAAAAGACACTTCAGGAATAAGATATTTCCAGACCGCAGGACTGGAACGTGAGCTGATCACGCTGTTTGTACCGCTCTCCGGTCGCACTCAATTGTGGGCGCAAATGGCCGGATTTCTGGAACAGCAGACCTGGCCGCATGACCAGATTCGTCTGATCCTGCTCGATACCAGTCAATCCACAGCGTTCGCAGACGAGGTTCGCGACTGGCTGGCCACGTGTGATTACGGTGATGTGCGGTATGTCAGAAAATCCGTGGGCTCGGCAACACTGGCGGACCAGCCAAGACTGGAATCCGTCACAAGTGTCCGGTGCAGCATGGCCCGGATCTACAATTTTCTCAAGACAGAGCTCACGACGGAATTGGCGTGGATTCTGGAAGACGACATCTTGCCGCCGCTCGATGTGGCGCGTCAGCTGCTGGAACACTTTGATGAACGGACGGGCTCCGTCGCCGCGCCGTATCGGTCCAGATTTCATCACGGCTACGTGGCCTGGTACGGAGCCCTCGTGTCGTTTACTGAGCCGCAGGTCGGGGTCACCAAGGTGGGTGGAAACGGCTTCGGCTGCACGATTGTTCGATCCGGACTGATTCGAAACACCACGTTTTCACATGCCCATCAGCCACCGGACTTCGATCGGGCCTTCTATGCAGGGTTATGGGCCAAGGGGCACACGGCCAAAGTCAACTGGGACGTAGAGTGTCTGCATTTCTCCTCCAGCGGAGTTGTGGCGCGCGTCGAGAGCGTGCCCATGTTCGCGATGCTGGAGGACCGCAAATGATGCCGCTTGCTCCGTGTGACTGCAGAAAGGATGTGCCGGGCATCCAAAATTCATTCTTCTGTGCCCATCCTGCGGTGGTGGCCACCGAGTCCATTGTCGCTTCGGTCGTGTGCCGAGTTTGTGGTTTTCAGAACGCCGCGCCTCCCGCCGCCATGAGACCCGTGCCCCGTCATCTCCGTTTACCGCACGACATACAGCCGTGTCTGTTTGTCGGTTCTCGAAGTGCAGCAGATGCACATGCGTTTGAATGCTGTCATCCGAGCCACAGTGTCACCACGCAGGAGCAATGCAATCGATGTGGGGACTACGAAGAGTTGTTGCCCTTGGGTCCTCGGGCCGTGCGGAGTTGGGCGGTAGGCGTCACGACAGCGCCCCGGACCGTCCCCACATTGGCGCGCACGCTGGAAAGCCTTGCCGAAGCAGGCTGGACCGATGTGTTCGTGTTCGCGGAGCCCGACGCTCCCGATGAACGATCGCTGCCAGGACATGTGTGGTGCCCTCGGGGATCAAAGCTGGGGGCATTTGCCAACTGGTACCTGAGTCTGACCGAGCTCTTTCTGCGTGCGCCCCATGCGGATGCGTATTTTCTTTGTCAGGATGACGTGGCGTTTTGCCGGGACATGCGAAGTTACCTCGAAGACATTTTGTGGCTCAGTCCGTCTCCGCAGGTCGTGTCGCCCTATTGTGCGGCTGTGCATGACAACGAATCCGTTTCTGGATTTCACCGACTGGACGAAGGAGCACGGACGTGTGGTGCCCTCAGCCTCATTTTCCCGAACGCTGTGGCGCGAGCCCTCCTGTGCGACTCGTTTTTCCTGCAGCACCGTCGGAGCGGACCTGGCAAAGGTGTGGTGCATATCGATTCGGTGATTGGCACTTGGTGCCAAACAACGGTCATTGGCTTTTTTGTGCATTCCCCAAGTCTGTGCCAGCATATTGGTGAACACTCCACATTGTGGAAGGATATTGAGCCGTCTCCACGGAGATCGGCGAGCAGTTTTCAGACAGAACGGTTATCCGAATTCGGACGATAACGTGAGTTGACGAATTTCAGCAGGAGACAGGTTCCGATGCCAACGCAGCCTTATTTCAA